>CAMTYI010000097.1:0-15771 GCA_947085925.1 uncultured Gammaproteobacteria bacterium | reverse complement strand
TGTCGCCAAGATGACGATGTACAAATATTTTCCTTCAAAAAACGACCTCATAGTAGAGGTGTTGAATGAGCGCGATAAGACATTCAGGTTATCGTTGATGGATTATGTCGATCAGTCCGGTACATCTCACGAGAAAATCAAGGCGGTTTTTGTCTGGAATGACAGATGGTTCAAGCGCAAGGATTTTAATGGGTGCATGTTCATCAATGCATCGGCGGAGTTTCATGATCGCAAGGATGATATACACAAGCTTTCTGCTCACCACAAGCAACAAATAACTGCCTATATAGAAACACTGCTAGAAGACGTTTACTCTGATCAAGCCAGGAAACTGGCAATGCAGATCGCAATGTTGCTGGATGGCGCTATCGTAGCGGCGCATGTCACTGGTAATCTAAATGCAGCGATGGACGCATGGGAAGTGGCGAAGTGTTTAATGGATGCGCAGTAACTATGCGAATTTATGGGCGAGAACGACTGAACTTAATGCGGTTCCAACTTTAATGTGCGCGTATCCGCAATTATTTTACGTTGCGGTAAAGCGGATGCGATCTGCTGCATGACCCGTTCAGCGGTGATGCGATAGGCGGTGAGTTTGCCGCCATACACAGTCAGTAGCCGGGGCAGGCCAGTGTGCAGCGTGGTGTCGCGTGGTCGCCCAAACGCTGTCCCTGTACCGGAGGGCAGGACGCGCAGACCAGCAAAGGCGGACAGAATCTCGCGCTGTTGGGATGAGCGATAGCGCGGAAAATAATGCGCCAGCGTTTCCAGTAGATAGTCTTTTTCTCCCGGTAGCGGTTGCACGCTGGCGGGGTCGCCGTGATAGGCGGTTTCGGTCGTACCCACCATCACCTTTCCTTGCCAGGGCATGACAAACACCGCGCGCTGGTCGCGGGGAGCCTCCACATAGTAGATGCCCTGAGTGACTTCACCGTCCATAATAATGTGCGTACCTTGCACCAGTTCAACATTCAGTTGCGCCGGGGTAGGGGTGATCTTGCCGAGAACGTGATTGACCCAAGGCCCTGCGGCATTGACCAGGACGGATGTCTCGCAGGTCTGTGTCTGGCCGTTATGTGCATAATGAACCGTGCAGCCCTGTACGCCAATCTCGGCGCCAGTGAAGGTTGATGGCATGCTCAATTGAGCGCCCAATTCCTGGGCCGAGTGCATCACGGTGCGGGTGAGTGCTGCGTCATCGGTCTGGCCGTCCCAGTATTGAAATACGCCCTGGAGCCGGGCGGTGTCCAACCCATCGAGATTGGCCCAGGCTCGGCGGGGCAGGGTGTGAAAGCGTGTCGCCTTGTCCATCCCGCCCAACACAGCGTACAGGCTCAGGCCTGCGCGTAATTGCCAGGGGCGGCGCGTGGTATTGTGGTAGACGGGGATATAAAACGGTTGCAGCCGAACCAGATCCGGCGCCAGCTTGAGCAGCAAGGCGCGCTCCCGTAAACATTCGCGGACCAGCCCAAACTGTCCGCTCTCCAGATAGCGCAGACCACCATGAATGAGCTTGCTGGAGCGGCTGGACGTGCCGCATGCAAGTCCGCTTTGCTCCAGCACCAGCACCGAAAATCCCCGGGCGGCGGCGGCCTGGGCGATGCCCGCACCATGAATTCCGCCGCCTATGACTACCAGATCGTATTTCATCATAAGGATGAATGGTGCGCATGACGCACCCTACAAATACGCGGGAAAATTATGTAACCGAGGCAAAACAGCCTCGTTTACGCAACGGTGGATATTTCAACATCTCACCAATGGCCATGGTTTCGATCAAGTCAGCACCACGGTTGCCGAGTACCAGGGCTATCTCGGGATTGGTAACCTCATAGAGTGCCCAGCGCCAGGGGCCTGGCCACAGGATATCAGTGGCAGGTATCTTGATGTGATTGCAGAACAGATAATTCGGGGCCAGTTCAGTGGCGGTGGCGCGGCTGGCATTATTCCATTCATGCAGCACCCAGCCGATACGATGCACACCCATGGCCCGTGCGCAGCGTATGGCAAGCTTGTCATAAGAAATCAGCACACATTGTTTACGGGCAGGCTCCAGCACCTTCATCACCGCCTTCACCGTATTCTCAATACCAAATTCGCGGAGACTCTCCTCCTTGATTTCGACAAAAGCCGTGGCGTGTGGCCAGCGCTGTATTAATGCAACCATCTCTGCGAGGGTAGGGATGGCAACGTTTTTAAACGTATCCCCGAAGCGGGCGCTTTCGTTGACATGAACGCCTTCGAGTTGCGTCAGGTTTAGCGATAACAGACGTTGCTCAACACCTGCGGTGCGTGTGAGTGTGTCATCGTGACACACCACCGGCACACCATCCTTGGTGAGCTGGACATCAAACTCAATAAAGCAGGCTCCGGCCTGCAATGCGGCCTCGATACCGATCAGGGTATTTTCGGGATAATGTTTGGCGTAGCCGCGGTGGGCGATCAGACGAGGTATGTTCATCCGGCTCATTGTAAAGCAGACTTGACCACCATGGAATAGCGCCCTTCTTCCTTTGAGGGAAAACTTATCCATAGGGTATTCAACGGCCCCGCAAGCGGGGTGATAATTAATTTTCTGATTGAGATGGAATCGGAAGTAGAGCGCGTGCCGCAGCGATAATCTGCCCCAGCGCCAGCCCGCCGTCATTAGGTGGAACATGCTTGTGCCAGTAGGGCGTGCAGCCGACGGCGCGCAACCGCTCTACTGTACGACACGTTAAATAGCTATTTTGAAAGCAGCCGCCGGTTAATGCCACTCGTGTCTCTCCGAGGGTTGTGGCAACCGTGGCGATGATGTCGGCCAGGGTGTTGTGAAATTTCGTGGCGATGAGTCCTGTTGACCGGCCATTTTTCAGGTCATCAAGGATGCCATGAATCATTGGCCCCCAATCCACCACGAGCGGGCATTGCTGCTGTTCGAGCCGGAAGGGATACGCCTCGTCTGCCGCGCCATGGGCCTGTGCCGCGAACTCCAGCGCCATGGCCGCTTGCCCTTCAAAGTCGCTCATCTGACACAGCCCAAGCAACGCACTCACTGCATCGAACAGGCGCCCGGTGCTGGAGGTGCGCGGTGTGTTGACGCCTCGTTCCATCATGCGCCGTAGAACCCCCAGTTCCGTCGGTGCGAAGGCATTCATCGGTGCGAGTCCATTGATCGTAATCGGATCGTCGCGAAAAAGCTCATAAAGCAGTCCCAGGGCGGCACGGCGTGGCTGCCTGATCGCCTGGTCCGCGCCGGGCAGCATAAATGTGCGCATATGAGCTGCCCGCTCAAAACCTGCTGCCGTCACCCGCAAAAACTCCCCGCCCCACAGTGTGCCGTCTGTTCCCAGGCCCGTGCCGTCCCACGCCACCCCCAGCACCGGCTCGTCCAGTCCGTTATCCGCCAAGCAGGATAGCACATGGGCGTAATGGTGTTGGACGGCGATCAGAGGCAGTCCCAGACCGCTTGCAAACTGCGAGGAATAGTAATCGGGATGGGTGTCGCAGGCGACAACGCAGGGTGTTGCGGCATAAAGCCCGTTGAGATCGGCCACGGTTTTTTCCAGCGCCTGCGCAGCCAGTGC
Source organism: uncultured Gammaproteobacteria bacterium (assembly GCA_947085925.1). Taxonomy (GTDB): domain Bacteria; phylum Pseudomonadota; class Gammaproteobacteria; family Ga007554; genus LNEJ01. The sequence continues at coordinate 12,205 of CAMTYI010000097.1, read as the reverse complement.
CGTATCCAGGTCGCCGGTCGGCTGGCTGAGTACAATGCTATTACCTGATGAGAGCGCTACCGTGTTCTTCAAGTGGCCGCCTACGGCGAGCACCGCAGGCAAAGGCGTGTTTACTTCAATAGGCAGTGGTGCGTAACCCCGCGCGCGGCGCAACAGCAGCGCCCGTCCCATCATCACGCGCACCACGGAATCATCCACGGGCCGGGCAATAGGACGATCATGCACCAGAAAAAAGTCGGCGATGTCGCGCAGGCGATCAAGCGCGTCGAATTCATCGGTGCAGATCGGCTCACCGGAAAGGTTGCCGCTGGTCGCTACCACGGGAAAGCCAAGCTCTTCAAGTAGCAGATGGTGTAATGGTGTGTAAGGCAGCATGGCGCCAAGATAAGGATTCTCTGGCGCAACGGAAGACGCAATATTCCCGTTATGCCGACGCTTCAACAGCACGATAGGGCTTGCCGCCGATAGCAGCAGATGTTCTTCAATGTCCGATACCTCACAGTGCGCCTTGATCCCGTCCAACGTAGAGAACATCACGGCAAACGGTTTACTCTTACGCCGCTTGCGGTCACGCAGACGGCGCACGGCGGCCTCGTTGCGCGCGTCGACCATGAGGTGAAAGCCGCCCAAACCCTTCACCGCAACGGTTGCACCAGCGCGAATCGCCTCGGCGACATTGAGCAAGGCTTTGTTGTCTGATGCCAGAAGCGCTCCTGCTGCATCCCACAACGCAAGCTGGGGGCCGCAGTCCGGGCAGGCGATGGGCTGGGCATGAAAGCGCCTGTCATGCGGGTCGTTGTATTCGGCCGTGCAGGCCGGGCACAGAGTGAAATGTCGCAGGGTGGTATGGGCGCGATCATAAGGCAGAGCCTCGATGATGCTGTAGCGCGGGCCGCATTGGGTGCAATTGGTGAAAGGATAACGGTAACGGCGGTTGTCAGCATCAAAGATTTCCTTGATACAATCCGGGCAGGTCGCCAGATCCGGCAAGATCAACACGTGATGATCCACGCTCCTTTCGGCAAGGCTCTCGCGCAGGGTGAAGTCCGTGTCACCCGCAGGTTCGATGAACATTGTTTTCTGTTGCTGAATAATCGCGTGCGGTGGTTTCCCTCGCGCCAGCCGTTCGATAAAGCGGTCAATCGCGTCCGTGGTGCCTTCCACCTCGATGGTCAAACCCTGCGCAGTGTTGGCCGCCCAGCCGGCAAGCCCTAACTCCACCGCCAGACGATAGACAAACGGCCGAAACCCCACGCCCTGCACCACGCCGCACAATTGTATGCGCAGGCGTTGCGTCTCAATTATCACACCGTAATCCCGACCAGCATCAATTCTTCACCTGAAAGCAATGTCGTTTTGCTGTCGCCGCAGTGGGTGCAGTTTAAATCATCCAGGGTGACGTCGCTTTCCGCATGGCATTGCTTGCATTTTACGCGGATGGGGGCGTGTTCGATGATGAGTTCAGCGTATTCTGCTGTGGTGCCCTGGCGTGTATGGTTGTAGGCTTCTTCGAGTTGCCAGGGTGTGATGCCGGACAGTGGGCCGAGCCTCACGGTAATGCGCTTAATAAATGCTGCGTTTTGTTCATGCGCCAGAGTTTCGACTTGTTGCAGCAGGCCGCGGCAAATGGAAGATTCGTGCATGGGTGGGCTCCTTGGTGGTGTCAGGATAATTGTATGATAGCCTATATAAATGAAGGGTAACTGAGGAGGTGTGACGATGCTGGAGGATGCACCGGATGTAAACCGGGTATTTCTACCGCGCGATGCGCTTCAGCGTGTGCTTGATGCGTTGACCGGTAGTGGTTTCCGCTGTGTCGGCCCCCGGCTCAAGGAAGGCGTGATCGTCTATGAAACCTTGGCTGATGCGGCAACGCTGCCGCAGGGAGTGCGTGACCGGCAAGCGCCGGGAGAGTATCGGATTGAACAGGTATCGAGTCCGCGCCAGTTCGCCTGGGCCAATGGACCGCAGGCGCTCAAGCCCTTTCTGTTTGCGCCGCGCGAGGCCTTATGGCGTGTTGTGCGTGATGCCGAAGGCCGCCTTACTTTTCGTGAAGTGCAACCGGATGTCAAGCCGATTGCAGTTATTGGCGTGCGTGCCTGCGATTTGGCGGCGCTTGCCTTGCAGGATCAGCATTTTCTGGGCGGTGCTTATCCTGATCCTGCTTATGCCAAACGGCGGGAAAATCTTTTTATCGTTGCGGTTCATTGCAGCCATCCGGCTGCGACGTGCTTTTGTGTTTCGACAGGTGATGGGCCACGCGCCACGCGCGGTTTTGATCTTGCACTCTCTGAACTTGATGACGGTTTTGTCGCGGAGGCGGGGAGTGTGCGCGGCAAGCTGTTGCTCGATGCGCTGGGGTGTTCGGCGGCGGCAGCGGAACAGATTGCGCAGGCGGAGGATGAGATTGCCCATACCGCCCGTTCGCAGTCCCGCCGCTTGCCGGGACGTAATTTACGCGATGCCTTGTTTGCCAATCTTGAGCACCCGCGCTGGGAAGAAGTGGCCGAGCGCTGTCTGTCATGCGGAAATTGCACATCGGTTTGTCCCACCTGTTTTTGTTCTAGTACTTCCGAGCAACCCAGTCTTGACGGCGGTCGCTTCCGGCATCCTGCCTCTGGCGACACTCGTGCATCCCTGCACAGCGGTGATGCAGAACATTCGCGCGAATGGGATTCCTGTTTTACCCGTGGGCACAGTTATATTCATGGTGTCGTGGTGCGCAGCGATACCCGAACGCGCTATCGCCAGTGGCTGACCCATAAGCTCGGCAGTTGGCACGAGCAATACGGACGCAGCGGCTGTGTAGGGTGCGGGCGTTGTGTTACCTGGTGTCCGACGGGCATCGACATTACTGAGGAAGCGACCGCCATTTGCGGAGAGGCGCCAGGATGAATCCTCATGTACCTTGGGAAGCGGAAGTCGTTGAGCGCATCCAGGAGTCGCCCACGATTTTTACTTTACGCCTGCGCCTTGTTGACGAAGAGGCACGCAAGGCGTATCGCTTTGCGCCGGGCCAATTCAATATGGTGTATCTGTACGGGGTAGGCGAAGTGCCGATTTCCATTGCGTCCGATCCGCAGGATACAAACCTGCTCGGGCACACCATCCGCGCCGTGGGGCGAGTGACGGAGGGTCTTTCCCGCCTCGGCGTGGGTGAGCGGCTGGGTCTGCGCGGGCCATACGGGCGCGGTTGGCCGCTGGCGGCCGCTCCTGGCATCGTGCCTCCTGCGCCGTGCAGGGATGCACAAGTGTCGCCAGAAGCAGGATGCTGGAAGCGACCGGCACTTGTGCATCCCTGCACGGCGGAGGCAGAGGGTAAAGACATCGTGGTCGTCACGGGTGGTTTGGGCTGCGCGCCAGTGGTGGCTGTGATCAATTACATCATCATGCGCCGTGAACGGTTTGGCAGGCTCACTGTGATTCAAGGGGTGAAGCACGCCGAGGAGCTTATCTGGCGTGAACGTTATGCCTATTGGAATACCCTGCCCGATACCCAGGTGCTGCTCGCCGCCGATCATGGTGGGCCGTTGTGGCCGTGGCATGTCGGCTTGGTGACTGAGGTATTCGACCAAGCGGAGATTATGCCGGAGCGCAGCGTGGCGATGATGTGCGGTCCGGAAGGCATGATGCGCGCGGCGGTGCGTAACCTGACGGAGCGCGGCCTTGCTGAAGACAGCATCTATCTGAGCCTGGAGCGCAACATGCAATGCGCCATCGGCCAATGCGGGCATTGCCAGTTTGGCGCGAGTTTTATCTGCCGGCAGGGGCCGGTATTTGCCTATTCCCAGATTAAAGAGCTGCTGGGCGTAAGAGGCTTTTGAGATGAGCGGGAAACCCAAGGTTGCGGTTCATAAATTCAGCTCCTGCGATGGTTGCCAGCTCGCGTTTTTGAATCTCGGCGAGGATCTGCTGCGCGTGGCGGAGCTGGTCGATTTCGTGCATTTTGCCGAGGCGGGGCCAGTTGAGGCGCAGGCCAAAGTGGATATCGCCTTTGTGGAAGGCAGTATCTCTACGCCTGAAGAAGTGGAGCGTATCCAGCAGGTGCGCGCGAATAGCCGTTTTGTGGTGACATTAGGGGCCTGCGCCACCGCTGGCGGCGTGCAGGCGTTACGTAATCTGGCAGACGGTGGCAAATGGATCGCTGCGGTATACGCCCAGCCTGAATACATCCACAGCCTGGCCACGGTGACGCCCATCGCCAGCCACGTCAAAGTCGATCTGGAATTGTGGGGTTGCCCGATCAGCAGCCGTCAGGTGCTGGGCGCGTTGCGGGCATTGCTCTTGGGTGTGGTGCCGGCAGAGGAGCAGGACAAGGTGTGCATGGAATGCAAACGCAATCAAACAGTGTGCGTGATGGTCGCCAAGGGCATACCCTGCATGGGGCCGGTGACGCGTACCGGTTGCGGCGCGCTGTGTCCGGCCTTTGGGCGGGATTGCTATGCCTGCTACGGCCCTGCCGAGAACCCCAACACGGCGGGCCTTGCGCGGCGTCTGGAGGGGCTGGGATTGGCGCCGGACGATATCGCCAGGCGCTTCCTGTTTATCAATAATGCCGCACCCGCCTTCAATGAAGCAGGGTTGCGCGCCAAGGGAGAGGCGCATGGCGGAAAACCGTGAAATCAACATCCATGTGCCGGTGCTGGCGCGTGTAGAAGGGGAGGGTGCGCTCGACATCGCCATCCGCGACGGTCACATCGCCGACCTGAAGCTGCGCATCTACGAGCCGCCGCGCCTGTTCGAGAAGTTTCTGGAAGGGCGCGATTACAATGAGGTGCCGGACATGGTGGCGCGCATTTGCGGCATCTGCCCGGTGGCCTACCAGATGAGCGCGGTGCATGCCCTGGAGAGCATTTTCGGTGCGCAGCCCAGTCCTTGGGTACGCGCCATGCGCCGGGTGTTGTATTGCGGCGAGTGGATGGAAAGCCACAGCCTGCATATTCACCTGTTGGCTGCACCGGATTTTCTGGGCTATGACAACGCCATCGCCATGGCGCGCGATTATCCTGATGAGGTGCGCCGCGGCCTGCGCCTGCAAGGGTTGGGTAACGCCATTATCCGGCTGTTTGGCGGGCGTTCGGTGCATCCAGTGGGCGTGCGCGTCGGCGGATTTTACCGTGCGCCGGATCAGCAAGACGTGAGTGCGTTATTGGATAAACTGCGTGCTGCACTGCCCGATGCAGAGGCGCTGGTCGCCTGGACGGGCTCGCTAAACCTGCCTCAGGACGATCAATCCTTTACCAGCGTCGCTCTGCGTCACCCCGATGAGTACCCCATGAACGAGGGCCGCATCGTCTCAAGCGCCGGGTTGGATATTCTCGTCGCCGAATACGAGCATCACTTCCGCGAATTCCAGGTGCCGCACTCCACCGCGTTGCACAGCTTGTTGCATGATCAACCTTATCTGGTGGGGCCTCTGGCGCGCCTCAACCTCAATCTGGACAGGCTGCCGGAGCAGGTGACTCGCGCCTTGCAGGCAACGGGCATTGCCTTCCCCAGTCGCAACATGTTCCACAGCATCGTGGCACGCGCCATCGAGGTTTACTATGCCCTGAGCGAGGCAGTGCGATTACTGGAAGGCTATGAATATCCATCTGCACCTTGTGTTCCCGTCGTGCCGCACGCGGGTGTTGGCTACGGTTGCACAGAGGCGCCGCGCGGCATTCTTTGGCACCGCTATGAAACGGACGACACGGGACGGATTATGATCGCGCGCATCGTGCCGCCCACCAGCCAGAACCAGGCGCGCATCGAAGAGGACCTGCGCCGGTCACTGGATGCCTTCGGGCTTGCCAACAGCGATGAAGACTTGCGCCGGCGCGCCGAGACGGTGATCAGAAACTACGACCCCTGCATTTCCTGCGCTACGCATTTTCTAAAGCTCACCGTAAGAGACTATCCGTGATACCGATCCGCATCATCGGCATCGGCTCGCCCTTCGGTGACGATCGGCTGGGTTGGGAGGCGGCAGAGGCCGTCCGCAGATCGGGATTGCTGGGGCATTTTCCGCAAGGTCTGGTGAGTGTGCAATGCTGTGATCGACCGGCCAGCGGATTGCTCATGCTCATGGAGGGGGCCTCCCACGTCATTCTCATTGATGCCATGCGCAGCGGCGCCGTGCCCGGCACGGTCCGCCGCTTGCAGGATGAAGAGATCGAGATGGAGGCGGCATTGCTCTCCAGTCATGGCTTTGGTGTGGCCGAAAGCCTGGCGCTGGGCAGAACGCTGGGGATGCTGCCGGCGAGACTGGTGCTCTACGGCGTGGAGGTGTGCAATCTTGACCAGTGCGATACCTTAGCTCCCGAAACCGTCGGGGCGTTGCCCATGCTGGTGGAGAGGATCAAGGAAGAACTTTTGCCGGAGGGATAGTTCTACAACGGTAGATTACGTCGCCAAGAATGTATCCACCCTGAATGAAGCTAGGGTTTACCCTGAAAGACCGGGAGGACAGCCAGGAGTATCATTAAAAAGCGCTAAAAAGGCTATTTTAAGCGCACATACGCACAAGGAAACGTGATGGACTTACCTCGTATATTTGAAAAACGACGCCTGGCGTGGCTAACCAAGCTGGTGCTCAACGGTTTGGCGCAGGCAGGCGTGGCGATAACTACCGCCTTGCTGGTCAAGTTCATTTTTGACCACATCATCACCGCCACCGAACCTTTCTCCGCAGCAGCCCTGGCATGGCCCGCTATCGGTCTTGCACTGCTAGCCTTGTTTATCGCCTGGCTGCGCATGGTGGAATACACGGACGCCGAGCGCATGGGTCAGGATTACGTGGATCAGGTGCGCATGCAGCTGTTCGACAGTCTCAGAAACTCCGCAGTGCGTACCACACAAAAACGCAGTCGAGGCGGAGTGATGCTGCGCTTCATCGGTGACTTGACGGTATTCAGGCGCTGGGTAAGTTTGGGCATGGCACGGCTTATCGTGGGTGGTGTTAGCATCACGGGTGCGACCTTCGCCTTATCCTTTGTAAATGGAATACTGGCGCTCGCGGCAGGCGCAATGCTGCTGGCAGGTAGCGTGGTAGTGCTCGCCCAAGGCAAGCGTATGCAGGCTGCGGTGCGTGAGGCACGCCATCGCCGTGCGCGGCTTGCCGCGAATATCAATGAAAAAATTTCCGCGCTCGCTGTCGTCCAGGTATTCGGCAGATCGGAAAAAGAGCGCAAGCGTGTGGCGAACCAAAGTCGACACCTCAAAGAAGCCATGGTGGATCAGGCCCGCGTCACCGGCCGGTTGCGAGGCATTACTGAGGCCACCGCCGCCCTCACGGCCGGCACCGTGCTGATCTTGGGTGCGCTTGAAGCGATTGCCGGCCAAATCACGCCCGGTACAGTAGTGGCCGCGATGAGCATCGTGGGGTTGTTGACGCCGCCGTTGCGCGACTTGGGGCGGGTATACGAATATTGGCAGGGCACGATTGTAGCGCGCCAAAAGCTGCTTGAGTTCATCAACACGCCCGCACCATTCCAGGAACTCCCCGGCACGCAGGACTTGCTGCCGGGACCGGGTCGGCTCGAGTTCAGGGAGTTGAGTCTTGATGGGCTGCATGCCTTTTCTGCTGTCGCGGAGCCGCGCCAGACGATCGCCATCGTGGGGCCAAACGGCGCTGGCAAGTCCACGCTGCTGCTGGCGGCGACACGTTTGATCCAGCCGGAAAGCGGCGCCATCCTGCTGGATGGACAAGACCTTGCGGCCTACAGCCTGACGTCAGTGCATCGCGCCGTCAGCATGGCAAGCCCCGACCTGCCGTTGATGCGCGGCACGGTAGAGGACAATCTGCGCTATCGTTGGCAGCAGGCGCCAGACGAAGAAATTACCAAAATCAGCGCGTTTTGCGCGCTCGATGAACTCATCAAGGCTCTGCCCAACGGCATGAAAACCCGCATCAACGATGCCGGGGTCAACCTCTCCCTCGGTCAGCGGCAACGCATCGCCCTGGCGCGGGCGCTGCTCGGCGAGCCAGCCGTGTTATTGCTGGACGAGGCGGATGCCAACCTTGACCCGCAGGCTGGCGCGGTGCTGCGCCGCATTCTCGAAGAATACCATGGCACCATTTTGCTCGTGACACACCGCCTGGAATATGCCGCCAAGGCGGATGTTATTTGGCATCTGCAAGACGGGCGGCTCATCGACAGTGGTCCAGCGCGGGAACTGCTGAATCGCGATGGCCCAACCGCGCGGCTGTTCCACGATGTGCGTTCCAGAAAAGCCAGTTGATCGACACAGGCATGCTCATGCTCCACAACAATACCGCCGCCGCGTTTACTGAAATTGCGGCAACGCCGACCCCGAAACCCAACATCCAACTCTGCACCCTGCGTGACGACCCATTCCAGCGCTACTATCTGTATCTACCGCAGATCACCGCAGGGGCGGTCGCTCACGGCATCCTTCCTCCCGCGACACTTGTGCATCCATGTACGGCGCGGGTGTTCGTCACTGTTCACGGTATTTCTCGCAATGCCGAGGAACACGCACGGCTGTTCGCACCCTTTGCCGAACGCTATGGCGTGGTGTTGGTCGCCCCGATATTTTCCGCCAACCGCTTCGCCAAATACCAGCAACTCGGGAAAGCGGGCCACGGGAAACGCGCCGATCAGACGCTGCACCAGATACTCGCCGAAGTACAAACGCTCACCGGCGCCGTGCATGGATGCACAAGTGCCACGAGCGCAGGCGACGGCATGGATGCCGGAGGTAGAGCAACGCAGGGAGCGGTTGCCGGATGCGCAGGAGCGGCCGCCGCCGTCGATAGTGTGTACCTGTTTGGATTCTCCGGCGGGGGGCAATTCGTGCACCGCTACGCGATGGCCTACCCTGAGCGTGTGGCGAAATTCATGGTCGGCGCGGCGGGATGGTATACCTTTCCCGATTCCACCCTCAAATATCCGCGCGGTATCAAACAGCGACGTGATTTTCCGGATATGCGCTTTGAACCGGAGCGCTTTCTGAATGTGCCGGGCGGCGTGGTGGTGGGTGAACGCGACATCAAGGCAGGCAGTGCACTCAACAAGGCGCCACGTGTGACCGAACAACAAGGACGCGACCGACTGGCGCGCGCCCAGCGCTGGACGGAAGCCATGACCAGCGCCGCGCATGATTGTGGTCTGAATACCCAGTATGTTGTGCATACCCTTCCGCGCTGCGGCCATTCTTTCCGGCGCAGCATGCGCCGCGGCATGGGGAAGTATGTATTCGAATATCTGTTCGGCGCACCTGATGGTGAACGTTAGAGCTTGTCCATCGTGGAGGCCGCTCCTGCGCGTCCGGCAACTGCTCCCTGCGTTGCTCTACCTCCGGCATCCATGCCGTCGCCTGCGCTCGCGGCACTTGTGCGTCCCTGCACGGCGAATGTGGTGCGCATATCTGTTGTTTGTTCTCTTCTTCACGGCAACCGATCAAGATGCAGTCGCGCAAGACGTGGAAGCCACACAACACAAGCCGTTTACCCTCCGCGTGACCGGCCGCCTCAGAGCAGATGGCGCGATGTATGATGAGGATAAAACTCCGCTGGAGGACCGAGGCGAATTATCAAGCGCGCGCTTAGGGCTAAATGGCACCGCCGGGCGGCATTGGCGCTATGCCACCAATTACGAGTTCACCGGCGATGATCCCGGATTCAGGGCAACTACGCTGAGCTATACTGGCCTGCGCGACACAACGATCAAACTGGGTTTGCAAAGAGAACCCTTCGGGATGGAGCAAGCCACCAGCACGCGCCTTGTTCCCTTTATGGCGCGAGCACTGCCGGAAGTCCTCACGCCCGGCTTTAACCTGGGCGCCGTGATACAGACCGGGGGTAAGCGCTGGAGCGCCGGCGGCGGCCTGTTTTGGGATGAGGCGCGTGCAGTCAACCGTATTCACTCCGCGGAACGCGGCGTGACTGGCCGCTTTACCTTCGCGCCTCCTGTCTCATTGGACACCCTGCACCTCGGACTCTCCGCTACCTACCGCGAGCCGGATGCGCGACAGACGATCCGTTTCCTGGCTGAACCCGAAGCCGATCTCGCTGAGGTGGAATTTGTCGACACAAATACTATCGCCCATGTCGACCGCTATACCGGGACGAACATCGAAGGCGCTGTAGCGCATGGCCCGTTTTCCCTGCAAGGAGAAGTGACAAAAACCAAGGTCATGCGCAAAAGCGGCCATGAGAGGCTAGACTTCGAGGGAGGCTATGTTTACGCCAGTTGGCTGATGACCGGGGAGTCGCGCCCTTACAACGCCAAAATCGGCAGCTTCGAGCGCATCAAGCCCAAGCGCAAGATTGGCGCATGGGAACTGGCGCTACGCTATTCCACGCTGGATCTAAACGACGGCTCAATCAGGGGAGGAAAACAAAGCAATATTACCGCAGGACTCAATTGGCATCTTAGCTCCCAGTGGCGATTCATGGTGAACTATATCTGGGTAACCGCCCACACCAGGAACGGAGACGAGCAGCCGCAGATGTTGCTGGGCCGAGTGCAATTTGAATTTTAAGTGGACATGGGAAACATGAAAATATTCCCTATCACACACCCCTTGATAAACATTTGAAGTCGTAAACATGACCATTAGACTCAAGATGTTCACTATGTTGGCAATGATCACCACAATGATGTTGGTGACGCTGATAATATTGTATATAGGCATTAAACGGGAAGAGCGCCTGATCACGCTCAATGCACTATCCCATGACGTACTGGAAAACAGCCTTCTCTTTTCCGATAGTCTGCACCGCTATTTCATGAACGCTTACGATTACATGGCTGTCCCGCACGACCCATCCGCTTCTGATAGTGGCAACGGAAGAAGCCCTGTCCATCTCAAAAGCATGGAGAAAAAAATTCAGATGATTCTGGACCGCCTGGAAAGCGATACTCACCGGAAAATCGCCAATCTGGAAGGAGAAGAAAAGGAAGCGGAAAAAAAAGAATTGCTATTGTTGCGCGAAATCCGCACCTCCTATAACGAGAGCGTTCATTATGTCCATCAGGCTCTACTGCTATACAGTGCTGGATATCAAGAACAAGCGCTTCGGTTCTTGAACAGCACGATGGAGGTCAAGTTCAATGAACAACTAACGGCTCTTCTCAATGAATTAGTGCAAGGTGAACGTCACGAGATCGAAGAGGTAGACGCCATATTCCTCACGATCGGTGAACGCTTGACCATGTTGACGATAGCAACGTCGATCTTTACTCTGGTCTTGAGTATCTTCATAGGCGTATTTATGGTGCGCATCATCACCAAGCCTCTCAGTAAGCTCATGCAGGGCACCATTGCCGTCGGTGCCGGTGATCTCGATCACCGTATTTCTCATGACAGTACGGATGAATTTGCAGAGTTGGCAAATTGCTTCAATAAAATGGCTGACAGCCTAATGTCTCAACGGAGCGACTTACTTGCAATCCAGTCATCACTGGAGTGCAAGAACGACGAACTCACCATCGAAATCAGGGAACGCAAGCAGGCCGAAGCAAAAGCGCGTCAACATCAGGCGCAACTCGCGCACGTTTTGCGCCTCAACACCGTCAGCGAAATGGCTACCAGCATTGCCCATGAAATCAACAATCCATTATCCGCTATCGTCAATTACACGCGAGGATGCGAGCGGCGTCTGGCTACTGGAGAGATCGACAAGATCACACTGAACGATGTCATGAAACAGATTGGTGCGCAGGCGGAGAGAGCAGCAACAATTGTTCGCCGCATACGTAATTTTTCGCGCGGAATGACGCCTGAGCAGGTTCTCATGGATATCGGCCAGATTATCCATGATGTATTTATCATTGCGGATTTCGAGGCAAGACAGTATGGCATCAGCATGAACTTAGTGACTCCGAATGAAGCCCTACCGATAGTTGGCGACAGAATTCAGATCGATCAAGTGCTATGGAACATTATCATCAACGCCATTGAGGCCATCGCCGACGGCAATTCCACACGCCGCGAGATCGAGATTTCCAGTTCGCGCATTGAAGAACATTACGCCGAAATCACTGTGCGCGATACCGGTCCTGGTTTTGCCGAAGAGGATCTGCAACGCGTCTTCGACGCCTTCTTCACCGGCAAGCCGGAGGGGATGGGAATGGGTCTGGCCATTTCCAGGTCGATCATTGAGGCCCACGGCGGCCACCTCAGGGCTACCCGAAATTCTGATGGCGGCTTGACATTCCACATGAAACTTCCTCTCGCAACGGAGAGAGATCGGAAG
>CAMTYI010000096.1:0-4185 GCA_947085925.1 uncultured Gammaproteobacteria bacterium | reverse complement strand
GTGAAACTCACGCGCCAGCAAAAGGATTTGCTGATCGAGTTTGAAAAAAGCATGAAAGAAGACAGCGCCATCAAACATAGCCCACGCTCAAGCTCCTGGCTTGATGGGGTGAAGAAATTTTTCGACGCCATGAAATTTTGAGTGCCAGGGGCTCACGTCAGCGGCCCCTGTATTCATCAAAGAAAATTGAACCGCAGAGCACGCAGAGGACGCAAAGAAATTCAGGCCGTTAGCGTAAAAGGTGTGCCCACACGGTGTGTGATTCGGCACGTAAGTCAAAGTCTTGTTTTTCCTCTGCGTTCTCTGTGCGCTCTGTGGTGAATCGCCGTTTTTAGGCTTAAAGGAAGCCGTCAGGGATTGCCGGTTTCTTTATCCGTGCATGACGGCTCCACATCGAATCCAAGATGATAGTAGGCGTGCCAGCGGCTTTTTTCCTTGAGCGGCAATCCTGTCCATAGGTTAAGGTGTATGCCTTCCTTGCTGGTGCATTGAGAAAAATGCGCAGGTTTTTTTTCGAGGCCAAACTTGGCCTGTACCGTACCATTTTTCTCTCGCAACGCGACGCGTTTTCCTATAATTCCGAATCCAAAAGCGGCAGCCTGATCGCTTTGCAGTAATTTGAGCGCATAGCGCGCTTGCGGCTGACTGCCGTCTATCGAGGCCGTTTGTGTACCATTATCGCCACACGATGGCCCCACCACTTCGGCCTTAATCAACGATTGCGGTTCGCCTGGACCACCTGGCGTTACAATAATAACCGGCGTGCCTTTGGTCAGGTCCGCGCGTTGAGTTTCCAGGCATTGCAGGCCATCTTTCTGGGTGAAGACTACGCCCACAAGAGGCGCATAGCGGGAGGCGGGCGATTTGACCACCGTTGCCGCGATGGATGGCGCTGCAATGACCAGTGCGGCCAGTGCTGTGAGTGTCAGTCTGTATTTCAAGAATCTGCCAACTCGTACACAATCTTGCCTGCCAACAGGGTATGGGTCACGCGGCCTTTAAATTCCCACCCCATGAACGGCGTGTTGCGGCCACGGCTTTGCAGGGTGCTGTCCGTCAATTGCCAATAGCGTTGCGGGTCGAAAATGCAGATGTCCGCAGGCGCCCCCGCTCTTAGCGTACCGGCCTCAATGCCGAGGATTTGCGCGGGATTATGGGTCAGGCACGCTAGAACTTCGCTGAGTGTGAGCACGTCTTCATCCACCAGTCGCAGGCTGAGCGGCAACAGAGTTTCAAGGGAAGATATGCCCGGCTCGGTGGCGCTAAAGGGGGCCAGCTTGGCATCCGGTTCATGTGGCTGGTGGTCGGAGCAGATCGCCGCCACAGCGCCGCGTGCCAGGCCTGCGCGCAAACCGTCGCGGTCGCGTTGGGTGCGCAACGGCGGGGTGACATGGCATTGGCTGTTGAAGTCGGCCACGTCCATTTCCGTGAGATATAAGTGATGTGCGCTCACATCCGCGCTGACCGGCAGGCCCTCGTAACGCGCGCGCGCTACCATGCGTACCGCGCGTGCCGTAGACAGTCTGCAGAAGTGCGCGCGTACTCCGGTCTGTTCAATCAGCATCAAATCGCGCGCTACCGCCGCAGTCTCGGCGGATTCGGGGATGGCGGGCAAGCCAAGGCGGGTGCTGACAGCGCCTTCGTGCATGCAGCCCTTATTGCGCAGCCAGGGGTCTTCGGGGTTTAGAAATACCGTCAGGCCATGCGTGGCGGCGTATTCCATGGCGCAGCGCAACACATGGATATTGGTGATGGGGCGCAGCGCATTGCTGACGCCGGCACAGCCCGCCGCTTTTAGTGCCGCCATTTCACTCAAACTTTCCCCTGCCAACCCTCCAGTGAGCGCCCCCAGCGGTACAACCCGCGCGTATCCTGCTGCCTCGGCGCGGTTGCGGATGAGTTCGATGACGGCAGGGGTATCGATCACGGGGTCGGTGTCCGGCGGGCAACACAGGGTAGTGATGCCCGCACTGGCTGCCGCCAACGTCTCGCTGGCGATAGTGCCCTTATGTTCCTGGCCGGGTTCGCGCAGGCGGGCGCACAGGTCCACCAGGCCGGGGCAGACAATCAGGCCGGTGGCGTCGATTTCACGGTGCGCTGTAAAGCCTTGAAGAGCATCGCCGATGGCCAGGATGCGGCCGTCGGCGATGAAAATATCCTGCACGCTATCAATGGCGTTGGCAGGGTCGATAACACGTCCATTGGAAATGCGCAGGCGCATCAGATGATCTCTCCTTCAGTATTCGCGCGAGAGGACATGGCCATCGACATGATCGCCATACGCACTGCGATGCCATGTGTGACCTGCTCAAGGATCACGGAACGCGAACCGTCGGCGACCGCCGAGTCGATCTCGACGCCGCGATTGATGGGGCCGGGGTGCATGACAATGACATCCGGTTTGGCGAGCGCAAGTTTTTCTTCAGTAAGCCCGTAAAGGCGAAAATATTCATGTTCGCTGGGCAACAACGCACCGCGCATGCGCTCGTGTTGCAGGCGCAGCGTGATCACCACATCAATGTCGCGTAATCCCTCGCGCAGATCGTGATGGACATGCACACCGAGGGCTTCGACATCGGCGGGCATCAGCGTTTCAGGCCCGATAATGCGCACCTCGTTGACGCCGAGCGTGGTCAGTGCATGGATCTGCGAGCGCGCCACTCGTGAATGCAGAATGTCGCCGACAATGGCGATGTTGAGCGGCGCAAAGTCCTTTTTGTGGCGGCGAATGGTAAACATGTCCAGCATCGCCTGGGTAGGATGCGCATGGCGGCCATCACCGGCATTGATCACGCTGATGTGCGGCGCGACATGCTGGGCGATAAAGTGCGCCGCACCGCTGCGGTCGTGGCGCACCACGAACATATCGCAGTGCATCGCCTGAAGATTGTGCAGCGTGTCGAGCAGGCTTTCGCCCTTGCTTGTCGCCGAGGCCGCGACATTGATGTTAAGCACATCCGCTGAGAGGCGCTTGGCGGCGAGTTCAAAGGTGGTGCGGGTGCGCGTACTGGCTTCGAAGAACAGATTGACGATGGTTTTGCCGCGCAGCAGGGGGACTTTCTTGATGGATTGCTCAGTGACGCCTGAAAATGATTCAGCGGTGTCCAGTATCTCCACCAGCAGTTTGCGGTTCAGACCTTCAATAGTTAGAAAGTGGCGCAGACGGCCGTTTTTGTCGAGCTGTATATTGTGGCGTCTCATAGTGCGTATTTTGTATTTCTAGTGGGTTATTGGTTGTCGTTAGCGGACGGTTTGCAGGCGCAGCGCCAGTGGTTCAGGTCCCGTGAGCTTGATATGGGTGTTTGCCTCCAGATCCATATGCTGGCCTACCACGTCGGCCTGGATCGGTAGTTCACGCCCACCGCGTTCGATCAATACCGCCAGGGTGATGGCGGTGGGGCGGCCATAGTCGAAAATTTCATTGAACGCGGCGCGGATGGTGCGCCCGGTATACAGCACGTCATCGACCAGAATGATATGGCGGTCATCCACGTTGAAAGGCAGATGCGAAGGCTTGACCTGGGGGTTGATGCCGATGCGCATGAAATCGTCACGATAGAATGAGATATCCAGGCTGCCGAGGGGTTGGCTCAAGCCCAGCAGGCTGTGCAGCCGCTGCGCGACCCATACCCCGCCCGTATGGATGCCGACCATGGCGGGGTCGCGCACATGCAAGGTGTCCATGCGCGATTTTAAATCCTGCGCCATTTTGGCGAGCAGTTGATCGATGTCGGGTAGCTGGGTCATTGCTCTGTGCCTTTTTTTCCTGATGTACTTGCTTGCTGTTCAGCCATCCATGTTTGCAGGATGACCTGTGCGGCCACCGCATCCACTCTTTGTTTACCGGTTTTTGAGCGCCGTTTGCCCGGCGTAGCCAGAAGCTGTTCAGCCTCCCTTGAAGATAAGCGCTCGTCGATCAGGTGTACAGGCAAATGATAGCGCTCCCGCAACCGATTGCCAAAGCGGCGCGCGGCGTGCGTCATGTCGTTTTCGCTGCCGTCCATGCTCAATGGGATGCCGACAATAAACGCGTCCGGGCGCCATGTGTCGATCAGGCGTGAGATAACGTCCCAGCTCGGCTTGCCATCGGTGGCAGGCAAGACTTCCAGTGAGGTGGTTGTAAAGGTCAGATCCTGTCCGGTTGCCACACCGATGCGTTTCATGCCGAAGTCAAAGCCAAGAAAT
>CAMTYI010000095.1:0-6506 GCA_947085925.1 uncultured Gammaproteobacteria bacterium | reverse complement strand
TCGCCTTTGGAGAAAATACCTGGCATCGGTGCGCGCCGCCGCCGTCAATTGCTCAATCAGTTTGGAGGGATGCAAGGTGTGGCAAGGGCAGGGGTTGAGTATCTGGCCAATGTGCAGGGAATCAGCAAACAGCTTGCGCAGCTCATATACGACGCGTTTCACGCCGATAACAATTAAGATGAACATCCCAACCCTACTCACCTTGCTGCGCATAGTTTTGATACCCGTGTTTCTGGTGGTCTTCTATTTGCCCATCGACAGCGCGCGTGCCTGGACCGCGCTTATCTTTGGCCTCGCCGCCATTACCGATTGGCTGGACGGTTATCTGGCGCGCAGACTCAACCAAACCTCGGCGCTGGGTGCTTTTCTCGACCCGGTGGCTGACAAGCTCATGGTGGCGATGGCGCTGGTGCTGCTGGTGCAAGCGGATCCCACGCCATGGCTTGCCATCCCGGCGGCTGTCATCGTCTGCCGTGAAATAGCTGTTTCCGCGCTGCGCGAGTGGATGGCCGAAATCGGCGCGCGCGCGCGTGTGGCAGTCTCGGCTATCGGGAAATTCAAAACCACGGCGCAAATGCTTGCGATCTTGTTTCTGCTGTATCAGGCCCCGTTCGGCGGCTTGCCCACCAGGCTCGCTGGATTGATCCTCCTTTATCTGGCAGCAGGGTTGACGCTCTGGTCTATGATCGTGTACATTCACGCCGCTTGGCCTGCACTGAGGTCTGGAAGCGGTCGTAATTGAAAATAATAATATAAATTAGAAAGATTTGGCTTGACAGAAAAGCGCCTTTTCCCAATAATATGCAACCTCCAAGCGCCACACAATAAGCGGGAATAGCTCAGTGGTAGAGCACAACCTTGCCAAGGTTGGGGTCGCGAGTTCGAATCTCGTTTCCCGCTCCAAATTCATTTTCAGGAATAACCCTCACGCTTCAAGAGGAAGATAACGCAGGCTGGGTGGCAGAGTGGTTATGCAGCGGCCTGCAAAGCCGTGGACGCCGGTTCGATTCCGACCCCAGCCTCCATTTTTATTGGCAGCATCCCGCAGTACTCATTCGTATTCCTTACCGCTTACATGACCGCCTGCCCGGGTGGCGAAATTGGTAGACGCAAGGGACTTAAAATCCCTCGGCCTTGCGGCTGTACCGGTTCGAGTCCGGTCCCGGGCACCAATAAAATCAAATAGTTGTGATACTGATCAAGCTTTTTCGTTTTTGCAGTGGCGCCAGCCATCGCCCGCTTACGCGTCGCTTCCATGGCTGGCGCCTTTGCGTTTTGGAGTGGAAATAAAAATCAGCATCGCCCTCTGAGCCATTGCGTTATTTCTGTAGCGGCCATCGGAGGGCTGATGAGGTTGCCCTGTACCACGTCGCATTCAAGTGCGCCCAACATGCTCAGGGTGTCTTGATCCTCCACACCCTCGGCGATGACGCCCATGCCCAGATTGTGACCCAGATGGATGATGGATTGCACGAGGGCGGCATCATCTTTGCTCTTGAGCATGTTGCTGATGAATGAAAGGTCGATCTTGAGGGTTGTGATGGGCAATTTCCTCAGGTGAGCAAGGGAAGTATAACCTGTACCAAAATCGTCGATGGACAGGATCACTCCCAGTTGATGAATGCGTCGCAGGGTTTCCGTGGCGCGCAGAGGGTCGATGATAATGGCGCTCTCGGTGATTTCCAGCTCCAGATAGTGGGGGGGGATCTGATATTTCTCCAGTAACACCGCAATTTTGTCCGGCAGGCCGCTATCCTGCAAATTACGGGCGGAGATGTTCGCCGCAACGTTGGCCTTGATGCCCATATCATGCCATTCCCGCATCTGCCGCAGCACATTGTCTATCACCCATTGCGTAAGCGGCATGATGAGGTCGCTGACTTCCGCCAGAGGAATAAATTCATTGGGTGCGACCAGGCCATGTTGTGGATGTTGCCAGCGGATTAACGCCTCCATGCCAATGACGTCATGGTCTCTGAGGCTGATTTTCGGCTGGTAATACAATACGAGCTGGTTTTCAAGTATGGCGATTCTCAGGCTGGTGATGAGGGACAGGCGGCGCGGGCTGTAGATGTCGAGCGTGGGATTGTAGACAGCGTAGCCGCCGCCGTTTTTCTTGGCAAGATACATGGCGATATCCGCGCAGCGCATCATGGAGTGCGGATCATCGCTGTGATCGGGATACAATGCGATGCCGATGCTGGCGCCGATCTGCACTTTCAGTCCTTCCAGATCAAAAGGCTGGCAGATAACAGCCAGCACCTTCTCGGCGGCATGAAGCGCATCCTGTTCGCTGTTTATGTGCGGCAGCACTAATCCAAACTCGTCGCCTCTCAACCGCGCCACGTTTGCCGGGATATCCACCGCAGTGCATAAGCGCGGTGCGATCTGCTTTAGCAGAATATCACCCGCCTGGTGGCCCAGGGCATCATTGATTTCCTTGAAGCGATCCAGGTCGATGAGCATGAATGCCATGCGCTTGCCCGATAGCCGGGTTTCCTCGACAACCTGATCCAGGTCTTTGCTGAGCTGGAAACGGTTGGGGAGGCCGGTCAGCGAGTCGTGCGTGGCCTGGTATTCCAGGGCGGCGGTATGCGCCCTGCGTTGGGTGATGTTGCGGAAGACACCTTGTGTCGCAACGGGCAGGCCGTCCACAAAACGGCAGCTTATATTGCCTTCGACTTCCACATATTGCCCGTTTTTGGCGATGAAGGTGGTTTCCAAATTGTCGTAGTGTCCCCCGCTCATTATTTTGTGAAACAGGGTTGTGCAATGACCCACCAATTCGGGGAGGAGAATATCGAACACAGTAAGTAATTTCACTTCATCCAGCGTGTATCCCATCGTCTCCAGCCAGGCGCGGTTGACGAACTGGAAGTGTCCGTCAGGGGCGATGCTCTGAATCATGTCGTGGGCGCTTTCGAACAGATTCCGGTAGCGCTCTTCGCTCTCTCGCAGCATTGCCTCGGCCTGGCGGCGTTTACGCCTTTCTCCTGCTTCGATCAATTCACGTTCAATCGCGGGTGCAAGCCGTGTCAAATTGTCCTTCATCAGGTAGTCGTGTGCGCCAGCCTTCATCATGGTCACGGCGATTTCCTCACCGATGCTGCCGGAGACGATGATAAAGGGCAGGTCTATGCCGCTTTCCTTGAGCAGGGTAAGGGCGGCGGGAGCACCAAAATCCGGCATTGAGTAATCGGCCAGGACGATATCCCAGGTTTGGGTTTGCAGCGCGGCTTTCATGTCGGCAGCGGTGTCAACGCGCTCAAACACAGGATCATAACCACAACGCCGCAACTCACGCAGTATCAACAGCGTGTCATCTTCAGAATCTTCAATCATCAATACGTGCAGCAGAGTGCTCATATTGCATCCTTACAACGTCGGTGGGGTCTCGTTTAAAACCAGCCAATACAAACCCAATTGCCGTACCGCCTCCATAAATTGCGCGAAATCCACTGGCTTGCGTATATAACTATTGGCGCCAAAGTGATAGCTGCTGACGATGTCGGCCTCTTCGCTGGAAGAAGTCAGAATTACCACCGGGAGAAGTTTGGTCCTGCTGTCGGCACGAAGACGGCGCAATACTTCCAGCCCATCGACTTTGGGTAACTTCAAATCGAGCAGGATAACCTGCGGCATTATGTTGATGTCCCGACCCGCATAAGTTCCGGTAGCGAACAGGAAATCCAGTGCCTCAACGCCGTCGTGCGCCACTACCACTTCATTCAGAATGTTGTTCTTTTTCAGGGCACGCAGGGTTAATGTTTCATCATCGGGATTGTCTTCCACCAGCAGAATGATTTTAGGGTGCATAAAGTTCTCCTTGCGCTGAGTGTAGCGATTCCTTATAGGGTACTGACGTGACTGGCATCACATTTTCTATTGATCTTTTTTTGGCCAGGCAATTTGATCGTCTTTGACCAGTGTGGCCTATGCTTGTGAGAACGGGCGCCGGTTTTTCTTCGATTGCGAGGTCGTGCGCGGCATTTATGTTTGAGTATTCAATGCTTCAAAACGGCCATGCCCGGCGGGGGCTAATAACCTTCCCCACCGTTTACCCATGATTTTTCATTGTGTCCATGTCTTGATGCTCCTTGTCAAGATTTTTCGCCGCAGAACTGCCCCTCCGGTTTCCGCGTCTCACCTCATCTTTTGCCAATTTGAGTGAGAGGGAGCCTTCCGGGTGTGGTGTGATACAACTTTTGGGAACCTCTTGAGTCGGATGAGGTGATGTGTCAGCATTGGTGAGCCAATTATTGGTTAATGTGACATGGATCGATGAACGCCAACGAAGCCCTGCGTAAAATTCCTGTTGTGGTTCAATCCGCATCATCCAAGCCGATGATTGTTAAGGGGCTGGAGTGGAAGCGCCGCGCGATGCAGGTGGGGACGATGATTTTTTTGGTCCTGGCCCCCATCCTGGGAATATTCAGAATTGATACCAGCTCGGGATTTGTGGTGCTGGGCCGTCAGATATGGTTCTCCGATTTCTTTATTGTGTTTGGTTTCTGGCTGGCACTGGCCTGCGCTCTTGTGATGTTTTACTCGACCATGGGCACTGCATTTTGCGGCTGGGTGTGCCCGCAAAATACCCTGTCTGCGTGGGCTAATAAGCTGACCTTCAAATACCTGGGCAAGCGGGCGACGGTGGATTGGGATGGTCGTGAGAATGCGCGGGTTTCGGCAGGCAAAGATAAACTGAAGAATTGGCTGATGCTCGGCGGGAAGCTGCTACTGGCTTCCATGGGGGTTGCGCTGGTTCCCATGTTGTATTTTTATCCGCCCGATGTGGTTTGGTCCTTTGTTACGCTGCGTGACGATCCGCGCGTGATTAGCTCCCTGTACTTGATCTATGCTGTTTTTGTCTTGCTGGTGCTGGGTAATCTGGCAGTGATGCGCTATTATATCTGCCGCTACACCTGTGTTTACCGGATCTGGCAGTTCCTGTTCAAAACCCGGCAGACGCTACATGTGGTGTATGATCAATCCCGCTCTGACGAATGCGCCAAATGCAATTTTTGCGTTACCACCTGTCCGGTCGATATCGATCCACGCAATACGCTGGTCTTCGATAGTTGCACCAACTGCGGCGAGTGCATCAGCGCCTGCGATTCGCTCCATAACAAGCACGGGCTTCAGGGTCTGCTGAACTTTGAATTTGGCGAGCGTAAAGCCGTGGAGGGCGGCACTGTTTCCAATTCAAATCTGGCTTCGCTGGCGCAACGCGCAGGTTGGGCGGCACCGGCATTCACGCTGGGTGTTTTGATGGCGGCTTGGGGGTTATGGAATTATCAGCCCTATGGCTTTTCCGTCTATCGCTCCGATGTGTCTCAGAACGCTCAGGTTCAGGAGTATCGAATCAGTATTGCGCATAAAATTTATGATCGCGGGGCAGTGAACGTAACCGTCGAGGGCCTGCCTAAGGAGATGTATAGTCTGGCCGCTACGCATGCCGAATTCGCATCTGCAGAGCGCAAGGATATTCTTTTACATATCAGCAAGGCTATGCCATCAGGGATACATCCGTTCGTGGTGCATGCCCGCTCTGCCGATGGCTGGCAGGAAAGTTTCCGTGTACACCATTTTGCCGGGAGGAGTTGATATGAGTGATGCAAGCAAAGAAAAGAAGGCCCCACCTCTGCCGGTTCAAGAGGCGGAATGGGGTGAGCAACCCGAAAATCAGTATGGCTATGCCAGTGAGGCCGAGCGCCTGAATAAGCGTGGCTTGGAAGACTGGGAAATGGTGGAGAACATTTCCGAGTCCCAGCACAATATCCCTTACTGGTTTATAGCAATTTTCGTCGCTC
Source organism: uncultured Gammaproteobacteria bacterium (assembly GCA_947085925.1). Lineage (GTDB taxonomy): Bacteria > Pseudomonadota > Gammaproteobacteria > Ga007554 > LNEJ01. The sequence goes on along the minus strand of CAMTYI010000095.1, from coordinate 696 downwards.
TATTGCTGGTTGCCGTTGGGTTGAATTTTCCCTTCTGGGGCGATCGTCCCGGTTATGAGCGTGAATGGTTTAATTGGGGCTTGCCGTTGGCATTGGTCTACACCGGGATAGCAGTCGTGGTTATATACTGGCTGGTTGATTACCGCCATATTCGCAGTGCTAAAAAGGCAGAGCGAGAGAATAACTCAAAAACACAACAGCAGGATTGATGGTTGGAAACGAGTAGAGCAATACAAGTTGGATTCCTTGGTGTGATGTTGGTGTTGGCTGTGGGGTGTTCATCCAGGCAATCGGATACCGTCCCTTTAGGTGCTTATCCTGATCCCCAATCTACCGGCGCGAAAATGTTTAAAGCGCGCTGCGCGGAGTGTCATGTGCCGCCCCAGCCCTCCAGCCGCAAAGCGAATGAATGGCCGAACATCGTGGACAGGATGCAACATAACCTGATGATGCGCAGTTCTGTGCCGCTTACTGATGAAGAGAAACGGGAAATTTTGGGATATCTGCAAAAGTATGCGGCGGGTCAGCCATGAAAATGAGCGTGCTGGGCTTGCTAGCGTCGCGTTATTTCCGGTTCGCGACACTAGGTTTGGCGCTGACCGCATGTGCGAATCAGGACGCCCCGGTCATACCGCCGCAAATGTGGGGCGATGTGCAGATCAGGGTTGAACCCAGGCCGGATATTCCAATCGTGGG
>CAMTYI010000094.1:0-6137 GCA_947085925.1 uncultured Gammaproteobacteria bacterium | reverse complement strand
GCGAATCGTGAAAACGCTTCATATAATATTCGACATCTGTGCCGTAGGCCAAAGGGACTGTTCCAAACGCTGTTAAGGGATCACATCATAAGCCAAATGACTGAGGCGAGATCAGGAAGTTGTTTCGTGCACGTTCCTAAGGGTATTGAAATGAAAACGAATGGTATAGGGTTGCGTTGGGATGCGGCGGCGTGACGTTGGATTGGTTCTGATTGCCGGGTTCAATTTCAACGCCCAGCAGCAGGCGTAGCTCGGTCATTTGAGAGGCGTGGTAAGTGTGCGAGGGCTGTCTCGGCTTCTTGGGGTTGTAACCCAGTACCGCGACCTCTTGATGACCATAGAGCGGTTTGACGGTCACGTCCATCGAGCTGGCTTGCAGTCAGATTCGCCAGCAGGGCGCAGTGTACCCTATCGTCGTTTACCGTGCCGTTCATGCCGAGCAGTTCGGGTGTGACACCATCGTATCGAAGCGTGGTGATATGGGCGTAACGTTTGTGTCCTGACATAGCCAAGGTTGATAGCGATACTGGCGCGGTTTATGTGCTGCTCAAGCGAAAGCCATTATTGAAGAATGGATATTACCTAAATCAGCGGCAACACATGCTCCAGCATTGTGCGCACTTTATCCATGCCAGTTTTCACGGTGGCTTCGATATCTTCCATTTTAATGATATCCCCCTCGTCCCCCCGCCCGGCCGCCCAATTGACGACGACAGCGCATGTCGCGTAGTGCAGATCAAGCTCGCGCGCGAGCGCCGCTTCGGGCATACCCGTCATGCCCACCATCGCGCAGCCGTCGCGTTCCATCCGGTTGATCTCGGCAATTGTCTCAAGGCGTGGACCTTGAGTTACGCCATAGACACCGTCTGTACATATATCGATTTTTCCGGACTTGCACCCCTGAATCAAAATGTTGCGCAACGCTTCATCATAGGGGTAGGTGAAGTCGATATGGGTAACCTGAGTGAGTCCGTCTTCAAAATAGGTGTTTTTGCGCGACCAGGTGTAGTCGATAATTTGATTGGGAATCGCAAGGCAGCCCGGCAGCATGTCGTCACGGATGCTGCCGACCGCCGCAATGGCGATCACTTTTTTGACACCGGCATGCTGTAGCGCCCACATATTGGCGCGGTAATTGATTTTGTGGGGCGGGATGGTATGACCATAGCCATGCCGGGCAAGAAACATCACTTCCTTGCCGAACAATACGCCATGGGTCAATGGTCCCGAGGCCTCGCCGTAGGGCGTGTGAACAACTTCACGCCGGATGATTTCCAGGGATTTCAGGGATGTTAATCCCGTGCCGCCGATGATCGCCAATTCAGTCATGGGTATGTGTTTACCATTTTAAGAGTTATCACCCGATACAGCATAGATGCCTGGGGCATTGCGAAAATAGCCTTTGTAATCCATGCCATACCCAAATACATAGCGGTCTTCCACATCAAGACCTTTAAAAGTAGCTTGCAGTCCGTTCTTGCGGTCATGCAATTTTTCTACCAGTACTGCGGAATAAACCTCGCGTGCGCCAGCGGCTTTGCAAAAGTCGATGATGGCGGCCAGCGTTACGCCCTCGTCGAGAATGTCGTCAATCAGCAGCACCACACGATCTTCCAGCGAACAGGAGGGTTTGACGATCCAGTGGAGTACACCGCCCTGGGTGGCGCCACGATAGCGCGAGGCATGGATGTAGTCGATCTGCAAAGGGAAATCCAGACGCGGCAGCAACTCACCCGCCGGAATCAGTCCACCTATCATTACGCACAATGCCAACGGATTGCTGTCTTTAAGCTTTGCGGTGATATCCGCAGCCATGCGATCAAGTGCAGCGTCCACGTCATCGCGCGACCAAAGCAGATCGGCCTTGGCATACATCGCCTGCGCTTCTTGTAGAGTGTTCGTCATTATTTGTTCCAATTTTTAGGATTATACCAATCAAATCGCGTTCCTATTCGATCACACTGCTATTCGGCGTTGCAGGCAGTCTCGGCAAAGTCTGTTTCGGAAATTCGCCAGTCAAGCTGTTGAGAAAAACAGCGATATCTTTCACTTGCTGATCGGTGAGATCCTTATTCAATTGTGTCTTGCCCATCACGCGCACCGCCTCTTCCAGCGTTTTGACCGCGCCGTTGTGAAAATAGGGTGCAGTCACTGCGACATTACGCAGACTAGGCACGCGCCACATGCGCCGGTCGGTTTCGATGCCGGTAACATTGTAGCGACCTAAATCGTCCGCGAGTTGATAGCGCTTCTCATATTCTGTGCCTGGATAATTGGGGAACAGCTCATAAAAACCTTCACCCATCTGAAACGCCAATCCCGGCACCGGACCTGCAAGATTCACCCAAAAATGGCAGGAGACGCACTGTACTTTCTGAAACGCTTCCAGACCACGTTTGGCGTCTGGGGAAAGCGCTTTTTTATCACCACGCAGGTAATGATCGTAGGCGCTATTGGGGGTTACCAACGTACGCTCGTATGTGGAAATCGCCTTGGTGATGTTGTCATAACTGACTGGCTCCTTGCCGCCAAATATCTTGTAAAACTGGCTGCGGTAGCCGGGGATAGCGGCGATGCGCGCCACGACAGCCTGCTCATCCGGCATTCCCATTTCGGTGGGGCTCAACAAGTGGCTTTTGACCTGCTCTTCCAGGCTGCGCGCGCGACCATCCCGGTACAGCACGGTGCTGAACGCCGCGTTCCATATTGTCGGCGCCGAGCGCGTTCCTGTCTTGCCGTTCACTCCCACGGATACCGCGCGACCATCATCACCGCCCGCCATCACGTTATGGCAGGCGTTGCAGGAGTGCGTGCCCGTGAGTGACAAACGCGCATCAAAATATAACTGTTTGCCCAGCGCCACCTTGGCGGGCGTCACGGGGTTGTCCTGCGGGATAGGCGGTTGTTTTGGCAAGGGCTGCAAGGCATTAAATGTACCGGCCTGCGCGGACATGCAAACCAACATCATCAATCCGCCACCGGCCATTAGCGACAACGCGCGACGCACTACTTTCATGGGTACTCCTCCAGGTTTTATGTGCATGGGTTGGACCAAGGCAACGTAAGTTCCGGATCCAACATAGCCACCATGACGACGTTGAATCCGCTTCGCTTGATTCAACCTACAATTCCAGTCGCTTGCAGGCGGCGGAAAACACATCATGATATTGTCGCAGTATGTCGTAGGTCAGCAGAAACACACCATGCCCGCCACGCTCAAACTCCAGCCACATGAACGGCACCTCGGGAAATTCCTGCGCCAGGGCTGTTTCAGCATTGCCAACTTCGACAACCAGGATGCCACCCGGCAGCAGGTAAGTTATCGCATCGCGCAGCAGGCGCACCACGATATCCAAGCCCTCCTCGCCCGCCACCAGCGCCAGTTCCGGTTCATGATGGTATTCCTCCGGCAAGGCGACCATTTCATGAACAGCGGCGTAAGGGGGATTGCTGATAATCACCTCATATTTCCGGCCGACCAAGGCGCTGAACAGGTCGGATTCGATGGCGTGGACACGCCCTTCCATGCCATGACGATCAATATTGATAGTGGCAACGTCCAGGGCATCCAGGGATATGTCCACGGCGTCTACCTCAGACTCCGGAAAGGCATGGGCGCAGGCGATGGCGATGCAGCCGCTGCCGGTACACAGATCGAGAACACGCTCCACATGCCCGTGTTCCAGCCAGGGAGAAAAACGCGCTTCAATCAGCTCCGCCGTGGGCGAACGGGGTATCAGCACCCGCTCGTCGACATAAAAACCCAGACCGGCAAACCAGGCCTCATGGGTAAGATACGGCGCGGGCAGGCGCTCGTTGACGCGCCGCCGCAGCAGATCGACGATGGTCCGCCTTTCCGCCATGGTGAGATTGGATTGCATTAACTCGGCGGGCAACCCGTGCGGCAGATGCAGTGCGTGCAACACCAGGAAAAGGGCTTCGTCCACGGCATTGTCAGTGCCATGCCCAAAAAACACGCCAGCCTCATTGAAAATGCTCGTCCCCCAGCGCACAAAATCCCGCAGGGTATGAAGTTGTTCGATTGCGTCGTGATCCGAATCCATTGAAGATAACACCCGTCGTTCAGTGAGTGCGCATGATACCTGATTCACAGGCTATTGAAAAACAACCTGTGTGTAGGGTAAAGGGAAGCTGAAATGGCCGTGGGCGGCCTTTTACAGCATCCTTTTAGCGCCACCCTTTGCGCTCACGGTATACTATCGGGGTAAATCTAAAGAGCCATGCCAAGAACGGATGCCCTAAATAATTATAATGCTGAAACACATATTGATCATTCTGCTGATGATTTTCATCAGCCACGCAAGCGTAGCTCATGCGGCGGAAACCGTAGAGGTTAAAATCGACGGTGTCGAGGGCGCCGAGCTTGAGAATGTACGCAAATTCCTGAGCATCGAACAACAGAAAAGCGATCCCGAGCTTTCCGAGGCACGCATACGGCGCCTGCACCGCAATGCCACTGCCGAAATCAAGCAAGCGCTGGAACCCTTCGGTTATTATGCCCCACAGATTCGCTCCGAGCTTGCGCAGCAGGCCAGCGGCTGGCTGGCAACTTATCACATCGACCCTGGCACGCCGGTACATGTGAAGAACATTGATATTCAATTGCTGGGGGAGGGCGCGAAAGACGAAGCGTTCCAGAAGCTCATCGCCGACTTCCCCCTGCACAAGGGCAACATTCTCGAACATGCCAAATATGAGGCGGGCAAGCGCGCCCTCCAGGCACTCGCCGCCGAGCGCGGCTATCTGAACGCACAACTTTCAAAACACGAGGTCAACGTTCAGCCCGATCAACACTCGGCTACTGTGACCCTTCATTTTGACACAGGACCGCGTTACAACTTCGGCAAGGTAAGTTTTATTCAGCCAAGCGATCACGAAAAAACTTATTTAGATCCAAAATTCCTCGCGCGCTTTGTCCCTTTTGAACAGGGCGAGCCTTTTTCAACAAACCGTCTGTTTACCCTGCAAAACATACTCGGCGACAGCGACTACTTCAACAGTGTGGATGCCAAGATACGCCGTGATCTTATCCAAAACCGTGAAATCCCCGTGGAGGTCATGCTGGAACCCCGCAACAAACACCGTTATACCGCAGGCCTTGGTTATGGCACGGACACCGGAGCACGCGGCAGTCTGGCCTGGGAAAACCGCCACATCAACGATCAGGGGCATCGCCTTAGAACTGAACTCAGGCTCTCTGAAATCAAAAACAGTTTCATCGCCCGCTATCGCATCCCCACCCGCAACCCACGCACCGACCGCATCGAGCTCACTGCTGGCTGGCTGGAGAACAATCCTCAAACCAGCCGGAGCCAGATCGCCCTGATCGGCGCCAGCCACACGTTGCTCAGGGGCAGCGGCTGGCTTGAAACGGTATATGTCAATTATCAGGCCGAAGCCTACACTGTCGGTAGCGATAGCGGCCAGAGCAAATTATTGTTGCCGGGCATCAGTTGGGCGCGCGTCGATGCCGACAGCCGTATTTACACGCGAGACGGCACCCGGCTGTTGATCGACATCAGGGGAACTCATCCGGCATTGGGTTCGGATACCCAGTTCTTGCAACTGCGGCTGCAAGGCAAGCTGATTCGCCCGCTCGGAAAAAATGGCCGTGTCATCCTGCGCGGTGATGCAGGTATCAGCCGCGTCGGTGATTTTGCCAAGCTGCCCGCCTCGCTACGCTTCTTCAGCGGCGGTGACCAAAGCGTGCGCGGTTACGGCTACAATACCCTGGGACCACGGGATGCGGCCAGCAATCGGGTTATCGGTGGCGAACAACTGCTGGTCGGCAGCACCGAATATGAATATTCGTGGACAGATAAATGGAGCAGCGCTGCCTTTTTCGATATCGGAAACGCCCTGGATAATTGGGCAGACAAACTCAAACAAGGCGCGGGCGTGGGTGTGCGCTGGAAAACCCCTATTGGCCTGATCCGCTTTGATCTGGCCTGGGCGGTGAGCGAACCGACCAACCCCATGAAATTTCATCTTGTGATCGGCCCCGACCTATGAGCGAGACCGCAAATTCCGGGACGGATTCCACCTCTGAAACCAAGCGGCTCAAACTGCCGTGGATCTTATTGTTGGCGCTGATAATCATTACCCTTACGGGCACG
>CAMTYI010000093.1:0-11442 GCA_947085925.1 uncultured Gammaproteobacteria bacterium | reverse complement strand
CGCGGATTCAAGTTCGAAGTGCAACAGCTAATGGTGGCTTGGTGTAGCTTACCGACACCCCGAAGAATACCTCGTAAGGGGTTCTAAATCCAAGTACTTTACGTGGCCGGTGATTGAGTCGATCTACCGCCCATTGCACCCGCTCCTCGGTAACGTCAATCAATTCCGCACCCTTGGGAAAATACTGCCGTAGCAACCCGTTGCTGTTCTCGTTCAGTCCCCGCTCCCAGGAATGGTAGGGATGTGCGAAGTAGATGTCTGCCTTTAGTTCTGCTGCAATGGTTTCATGTTCCGCGAACTCTTTACCATTGTCGAATGTAATGGTGTGGCATTTGTCCTTGTGGGGACCCAGCAAGCGCGTTGTCACAGCCGTTACACCCTCGGCATGTTTGCTGCGTATATGCCCCGCCAACACATAGCGCGACGTCCTCTCAGCCAGTGTGACCAACCCGCCTTTGTGGTTCTTGCCAATGACGGTGTCACCCTCCCAATCGCCAATGCGTGATTTTTGAGCAACGATGTCCGGACGCTCATCAATGCTGACACGGTTCTTGATCATGCCGCGCCGTTCTTGCCCGCTTGCATATCGCTTGCGGCGTGGTTTCTGGCTGCGCAAATGCTGGCACAGCTCGCCTCCCTTACGTTTGTCCGCATAAACATGCTGGTAGATGGCTTCATGGCTGATCTGTAAGCCGCCTTCCAGTTCAAGTCGAGCAGCCACTTGCTCAGGGCTGAGGTCTTGTCGTATCAGTCGCTCAACTTCTGCCCAGTCGTTCGATGAGAATTGCTTGCCATTGATACAACCCTGCCGACGCTCGTCACGTAATCGTTGGGCCTGCTTAGGCCGCCAGCCACGTTCACCTTTGTTACGCTTCAACTCCCGTGAAATCGTGGATTTATTCACGCCAACCTCTACCGCAATATTGGATTGTTTCCAGCCCGCTTTCTTCAACCCGGAAATCTGGTATCGTTGCTCGCTGGTGAGCTGCGTGTAGTTCCTCATTGGTGCTCCTTTTACTTGGTCGTTTAAGTGGCTCCGATGTTAACGCAGCTCGCCACCTAAATTCTCTTACAAAAGTTGCACTTCAGAGTTGAATCCGCCGTCTCTAAAAACAGGCTTTACTTTCGGATTGATTTCCGGGGTCATCACTACGCTTGGTCTCATGGTGGGCCTGCATTCAGGCACTCATTCCAGGCTGGCGGTGATGGGCGGAGTTTTGACCATAGCCATAGCGGATGCCTTCTCCGATGCGCTGGGTGTGCATGTCTCCGAGGAATACAGGAACAAATCCTCCGCACGTGAGGTGTGGGAGGCGACACTGGCAACCTTGGCGTCGAAAGCGGTGTTTGCGCTTACCTTCCTGGTGCCTGTCCTGCTGCTGGATCTGCCCACAGCGATCATCGTCGCTATCGTCTGGGGGCTAAGCCTGATTTGTATTCTGAGTTATGCCATCGCGCGGGCGGTGGGCGAGAAACCGGTCAAGGTGGTGATGGAGCACCTGACGATTACCGTTGCAGTGATTGTCATGACCCATTATCTGGGAGACTGGGTGGCGGCAACGTTTGGCGAGGTGTGGTAGTTTGCCTGATATCCGGTGTTCGCTACGTTATTCATAATAAATAGATTATGCTATCAATAGTTATTATTGACTTTTACTTATATGCCTATTTGGTTATGGTGCAGAGGCATATAAACAAATACACAAGGTGAAATAGCATGGAGATGCAGACGATCGGTTCCTGGTGGATGTGGCTGGGCTTTGTTGTCTTTGTACTGGCCATGCTGGCGGTGGACATACTTCTGCTCGGCAGAAAGGGCGCGCACAAGGTATCCGTGAAGGAGGCGCTGGGGTGGTCCATTGTATGGGTATCTCTGGCGATGGTCTTCAATGCCGCGCTGTGGTGGTATCTCGACGGCCAGATGGGGCGGGAAATCGCCGACCAAAAGGCGCTGGAGTTTTTCACCGGCTATCTGATCGAAAAATCGCTGGCAGTAGACAACATTTTCGTGTTTCTGATGATCTTCAGTTATTTTGCCGTGCCCCCCGAATACCAGCGCCGCGTGCTGCTTTATGGCGTGCTGGGGGCGATTATCATGCGTGCGGTGATGATCCTGCTGGGTGCGATGCTTATCGCAAAATTCCACTGGATTTTATATTTATTCGGATTGTTTCTGCTGTTTACCGGCATCAAGATGTTTTTCTTCGCCGACGCAAAGCCGGACCTGGAGAAGAATCCCTTGCTGCGCTGGATGCGCGGCCACATGAAAATTACCAACGAATATCATGGGGAAAAATTCTTTGTAGTGAAGGAGGGCATCCGTTACGCCACGCCAATGTTTCTGGTGCTGGTGTTGATCGAATTTACCGATTTGATATTCGCGGTGGACAGCATTCCGGCGATTTTCGCGGTGACGGAAGATCCGTTTATCGTGTTTACCTCGAACATCTTCGCCATCCTCGGCCTGCGTGCCATGTATTTCCTGCTGGCCGATGTTGCCGATCGCTTTCATCTGCTCAAATACGGCCTGGCGTTGGTGCTGATATTCATTGGCGTCAAGATGCTGATCGTGGAGCTATATAAAATCCCTGTGCTGCTTGCGCTGGGCGTGGTTGCGGCAATTTTGGCGACGTCGGTGATACTGAGCCTTGCGACTACAAAGAATCGGAAAAGTGGCTAGGCCTTCTGCGATTGCAGCTCTGGCCACATCTTCTGTAACCGCTTCACCGAGACAGGCGCTGCTGTTTTAAGCTCCTGCGCGAACAGCGATACCCGCAGCTCTTCGAGCAGCCAGCGGTATTCCTCCAGGGTGGTCGTGGAAGCATGTTGCCAGTAGGTTTGCCAGAGGGGCGCGAGTTCACATTGAAGCTGGTGATCGCGCGCGGGGTTGCGCGGCAGTTTTTCCAGACGCAGGCGTATGGCCTTGAGGTAACGCGGCAGGTGTTGCAGGCGCGACCATGAGGTTCGTGTGACGAAGCCTGGGTAGATCAGGCGTTGCAGTTGGTCTTTGATGTCGGTCAACGCGGGCAGACATGCAGGGGGCAGCGGCGCCTTGAGGCCTTTTTGTATTGCCGCATATTCGGCAAGCGTAGCTTGGACACAGGCGCAGAGTTCGTTAGCGAGGGAGGGCAGACGCGCCTTGCCTTGTTCCTTGTGCTGCTCGAAGGCTTGCTGGTTGCGTGGGTGAGCGGTGTCGAGAAAGGCGCGTGTGACGGCGGCGGTGATCAGATCTTGTTTGAGTTCTTCGCAACGCCCGAGCGGCACCCCGGGCGTTGTTATGTAGTGCAGACACATGGCCTGCACGCCGGGCAGGTTCTTTTCCAGATATTTGATTTGTTGCGGCAGTTGCGCCATATACAGGCGCAGCAAACCGCGCTGCATGGCGTGGTGCGCGGCCTCTCGGGTGTCGAACAGGCGCAGTGCCACGGCATCACCCTCTTCGGCCAGCGCGGGGTAGCCGATGAGTGTCAGGCCGTCGCGCTGGAATTCGACCTGATCGGGCAGCTCGCCGAAGTCCCAGGCGGTAATCCCGCTACGGCCGTAGGTGCTGCGCGGCAATTCGGCAAACGCGGCCTGGGCCTGCGCGCGATGGCCCTGTTGCAGAGCGGCCAGATCACGCCCCATGGCGATGACCTTGCCTAGTGTGTCGACCACCTTGAAGTTCATGCGCAGATGGGCGGGCAGCACATCCGCGCGCCAGGCCTCGGCGGGAATTTCTATTCCTGTGATTTTGCCCAGAATGGCAGTGATGGATTGAATCAGGGTTGGCGTGCCAGGTGTCAGAGTTTGCAGGCAGATGTCGGCATAGTTGGGCACGGGTACGAAGTGGCGGCGCAGGCCTTGCGGCAGGGACTTAAGCAGCGCTGTGACCTTTTCGCGCAGCAGCCCAGGCACCAGCCAATCGAAGTGGGCGGGCTGGAGCTGGTTGAGCACCGAGACGGGGACGATAACGGTGACGCCGTCTTCCTCATGGCCTGGCTCGAAGCGGTATTCCAGTTGCAAGCGCAGGCCTTGCAGTTCCAGATGCGCGGGAAACTGCTCCGCGCTCGCGGCCACTGCGCCCTCGTTCAAAAGATCTTCGCGGGTCATGAACAGCAGGCGTGGATGGGTACACTCTTGCTCCTTGCGCCAGCGCTCGAACAGCGGGCCATTGTAGATTCCATCGGGTATGCGTGCATCGTAAAACGCATAGAGCTGATGCTCGTCGATTACAAGATCCCGCCGCCGTTGTTTGTGCTCCAGCTCCTCGACTTCCGTGAGTAAATCGCGATTGTGTGTGAAGAACGGTGCATTGGTGCGGTACTCGCCCTGCACCAAGGCGGCGCGGATGAAGATATCGCGCGCCGTTACCGGGTCAATGGCGCCGAAGACGATACGACGCTTTTCAACCACGGTGAGGCCGAACAGTACGACACGTTCATAGGCCACCACCTGAGCGCTGCCTTTCTCCCAATGCGGCTCAAAATAGCTGCGCCGCAACAGATGCGCGCCGACGCGCTCCAGCCACTCGGGTTCGATGCGCGCCACGGTGCGGGCATAGAGGCGCGTGGTCTCCACCAGTTCGGCGGCCATGATCCACTTGGGCGGCTTTTTGTGGAGTGCCGAGCCGGGAAAGATGGTGAGCTTGGTGTTGCGCGCCCCCATATATTCGCGATCATCGCCCTTGATGGCGATATTGCCAAGCAGCCCCGCCAGTAGCGCGCGATGGATAGCGGCATAGTCGGCAGGGATGTCGTTGAGGCGCAGGCCGATCTCTTTTGTCACGGTATAGAGCTGGGTATGGATGTCGCGCCACTCACGCATGCGCACATAGGACAGGTAGCGCTCAGCGCACCAGCGGCGCAGCTTGGCTTGGGACAAGTGGCGCGCCTGTTCTTCATAGGCGTCCCACAGCCTGAGATAACTCAGGAAATCCGAACGCTCGTCGCTGAAAACACGGTGACAGGTATCGGCCTGTTGTTGAGACTCCAAAGGGCGCTCGCGCGGATCGGCGATGCTCAAGGCGGCCGCGATGATCAAGGCCTCGCTCAGACAGTGTTCATCACGCGCCGCAAGGATCACGCGTCCAATGCGCGGATCGGCGGGGAGCTTGGCGAGCTGGCGGCCCAGTTCGGTGAGGTGGCGCTGCTCATCCAGCGCACCCAGTTCGATCAGCGTCTGATAACCGTCCTTGATATGACGTGGGTCGGGCGGGTCCATGAACGGAAAGTGCTCGATCTCGTGTAATTTCAGCGCCTTCATCTGCAAAATCACCTGCGCCAGATTGGCGCGCCGGATTTCGGGATCGGTGTGGCGTGGCCGCAACTCATAATCCTGTTCAGAATAAAGACGGATGCACACACCGCTGCTCACGCGGCCGCAGCGGCCTGCACGCTGATCCGCCGCCGCTTGCGAGATTGGCTCGATGGGCAGGCGCTGCACCTTGGTGCGCGGATTGTAGCGGCTGACGCGTGCGTGGCCAGGGTCGATGACATAACAGATGCCCGGCACGGTGAGCGAGGTCTCGGCCACGTTAGTGGCGAGCACGATGCGGCGACCGGTGTGGGGGTGAAACACCTGCTCCTGTTCGGCGGCGTTGAGGCGCGCATAGAGCGGCAGGATTTCAGTGTGGGGCGGATGGTGCTTGCGCAGATTTTCCGCAGTCTCGCGTATCTCGCGCTCGCCGCTCAGGAAGATCAGGATATCGCCCGGCCCCAGGCGCGATAGTTCGTCCACAGCGTCGAGAATCGCTTGCTGTACGTCACGGTCTTGTTGGTCTTCGTTTTCGGCCAACAGCGGACGATAGCGCATTTCCACCGGATAGCTGCGGCCGCTCACCGTGATGATGGGGGCGCCGCTAAAGTGCCGGGCAAAACGCTCCGGGTCGATGGTCGCCGAGGTGATGATCAGTTTGAGATCGGGACGCTTGGGCAGCAGTTGCTTGAAATAGCCGAGCAGGAAGTCGATGTTGAGGCTGCGTTCATGGGCCTCGTCAATGATAATGGTATCGTATTGGGTAAGGTTCGGGTCACCCTGTGTCTCGGCGAGCAGGATGCCGTCAGTCATCAGCTTGATGCAAGCCGCGTCGCTGGTTTTACCCTGAAGGGCACTTGTATCGTGAAAGCGCACCTTGTAACCCACCAGGCCACCCAATTCGCTGTGCAGTTCACTGGCGATGCGCATTGCCACGCTGCGTGCCGCGATACGCCGTGGCTGGGTGTGGCCGATATAGCCCGCCGCTCCCCTGCCCAGGGACAGGCAGATCTTGGGCAATTGCGTGGTCTTGCCGGAGCCGGTCTCACCGCACACGATCACCACCTGATGCTCACGGATTGCCGCAGCGATCTTCTCCCGCTGTTCGCTGACGGGTAGATCTTCGGGGAATTCCGGCACCGGCAAGGCCGCCTGCCGCCGCGCGCGGCGCTCTCTCGAAGCGTCTATCGCGGCGCTCAGGCCTGCATAGGCATCTGGTCTCAACCGCCCTGCGGTATGGTCGCGGCACAACCGGTCAAGACGGCGCCGCAACGGCTGTTGATCGGCAAGCATACACGCGTCAAGCGCGGCAGAGAGGATATCGAATTGGGGTTGCACGAGGAAGGACGGTTACCGGAAAAAGGGACTCAGAACGGAGATGCGGCCCCGGGATTATGCCTCCGCCTCCACACGAGCGGTGTACCGATGATGTGCAGCTTCGTTTTTCAGGGCGCGGGGCAGACTGAAAAACGAAGCTGAAAGCATCACCTCAATCCGTTACCGCGCCTTTGCTGGCGCTGGATACCAGCTTGGCGTATTTCGCCAACACACCCTTGGTGTAGCGGGGCTTGGGCGGGTGCCAGCTTGCACGGCGGCGTGTGAGTTCTTCGTCGGAGACGTTGAGTTGCAACAGGCGCGCTTCGGCATCAATAGTAATGCTGTCACCTTCTTGCACCAATGCGATGGTGCCGCCCACTGCTGCTTCGGGGGCGACGTGGCCGACGACCATGCCGTAGGTGCCGCCGGAGAAGCGCCCATCCGTAATGAGGCCGACGCTGTCACCCAATCCTGCACCGATGATGGCGGAGGTAGGGGAGAGCATTTCGCGCATACCGGGGCCGCCTTTCGGGCCTTCGTAACGGACCACCACCACATCGCCTGCCTTGATTTTTTGATCGAGGACGGCCTGCATGCAGGCTTCCTCGGAGTCATAGACGCGCGCCGGGCCGGTGATCTTGGCGTTTTTCACGCCGGTAATTTTGGCTACGGCGCCTTCGGTTGCCAGATTGCCTTTGAGCACCGCAAGATGCCCTTGTGCGTACATGGGGTTGTTCCAGGGACGAATCACATCCTGATCGGCGCGCGGCTCGGCGGGGATGTCCTTCAATACTTCGGCAATGGTCTGGCCGGTGATGGTGAGTGCATCGCCGTGCAGCAGGCCGTGATCAAGCAGCATCTTCATGACTTGCGGCACGCCACCCGCACGATGCAGATCTGTCGCCACATATTTGCCGGAAGGCTTCAGGTCGCACAGCACCGGCACACGACCACGCATTGTTTCAAAGTCATCAATGCTCAATTCCACCCCGGCGGTATGCGCAATCGCCAGGAAGTGCAGCACGGCATTGGTGGAACCGCCTACGGCCATGATCACGGCAATGGCGTTTTCGATAGACTTGCGGGTGATGATATCCAGAGGCAGGATTTGTTTTTTGATGGCTTGCACCAGGACTTCAGCAGATTTGGCCGTATTTTCGGCCTTCTCTGCATCTTCCGCCGCCATGGTGGAGGAATACGCCAGACTCATGCCCATCGCCTCAAAGGCCGACGACATTGTGTTGGCAGTGAACATGCCACCGCACGAGCCCGCACCGGGACAGGCGTTGCGCTCGATGCCCGTCAATTCTTCTTCATCGATTTTATGCGCAGTGAATTGACCTACCGCCTCAAAAGCGCTCACCACGGTGAGATCGCGCCCACGGTAATGGCCGGGTTTGATGGTGCCTCCGTACACGAAAATCGCGGGGATGTTCAATCGCGCAATGGCAATCATTGCGCCCGGCATGTTTTTGTCGCAGCCACCAATAGCGATGACACCGTCCATGCTCTGGCCGTTGCACACGGTTTCAATGGAGTCCGCAATCACCTCGCGTGACACCAGCGAATATTTCATGCCTTCCGTGCCCATGGATATGCCATCGGAAATGGTGATGGTGCCAAACATCTGCGGCATCGCGCCCGCCCTCTTCAGCGCCTGCTCTGCGCGCACTGCGAGGCTGCCTATACCCATATTGCACGGGGTAATGGTGCTGTGGGCATTGGAGATGCCGACGATAGGCTTATCGAAGTCCCCGTTGGTAAAGCCCACCGCGCGCAGCATGGCGCGATTGGGGGAGCGCTGCACGCCTTGAGTGATTGCTTTGCTTCTGCGATTGTCGGACATGGTTTTGTTCCTTGATGAAGAGAAAAATGCAGGCAGATCTTGCCGGGAATTATCGGTGATTCTGGGTCAAGAAGAAAGCGTAAGCCGCAGATCAGGCAACCACGACGCACCAACCTGACCTGCTGCTCTGTGTCCTCTGTGCCTAAATCAGCTACCGCGTCAACCCCATATACAGCATCGGCAACTTCTCCGGCAGGCGCTGCACATGATCCACCACCATGAAGTTTTTCGCGCCGAAAATGCGTGACACATACTGGTCGGCGTGGGGGTCTAGGCTCATGCAATAGGTGAGAATACCATTGCGATTCATCTCTTCCACCGATTTTTTGGCATCGAAGCGCAGGTATTGCGGGTCGCGCACATCGACATCGGCAGGCTCGCCATCGGTGATCACCAGCAGCAGTTTTTTGCTGGACGACTGATACTTCAGGAACTGGCCGGCATGGCGGATCGCGGTGCCCATACGCGTTGAGAGCTGCCCGGTCATGCCCGCGATTCTGGCCCTGGCTTTGTCGTCATACGGCGCGCCGAAATCCTTGAAGCGGTAGTATTCCACGTCATGGCGACCATTGGATGAGAACCCATGAATGGCAAAGGGATCGCCGATCTTGTTCATGGCGTCGGCGAGCAGCACCGTGGCCTCGCGTGACAGCGAGAGCACTGAGCTCTCCGAACCGCGCACCAGCTCGTTGGTGGACTCGGACAGATCCAGCAACACCAGCACCGACAGATCGCGCACCTTGCGGATATTGCGCATCATGATGCGCGGGTCGGGCATCTCGCCCTGGCGTATTTCGATCATGGCGCGAATCGCGGCGTTGATGTCGATTTCGTCGCCGTCCTCCTGCTTGCGCAATCGCTGCACACCCTGCGGCTGCATGGCCTCAATGAGGTATTTCAAACGACTGATGATGGGCTTGTTCTTCGCCACAATGTCATCGACAACCGCCAAATCACCAAGCTGGGGACGCTTTTCCAGCAACGTACACCAACTCGGGCGCTCCAGTTGGATCTGATAATCCCATTCGTGGTAGTGATAGGGCGGGGAGACCGGCTCCTTGCCTTCCATTTCATTATAGCTCTTGCCCTCGTCCTCGTAGGGGAACAGCTCAGTGGGCAGCACCCAGATTTCCTCGGCGTCATCGCCCGCCGTCTCCACCTCGACTTCGTTGACGAACTCCATCAGGCTGACATGCTTGCGCACCTGCTTGGCCGGACCCCAGGTGGCCTCCAGGCTTTTGGCAAAATCGAACTCCTCGAACTCCCAGAAATAACGGTTGTCGTCGCGGTAGAGCGCGCGCAACACATCGGCGCGAGGATTAAATGAGGCAAGGCGCATCTGCGCAAAATCATGCGCCAGAGCAACACCGATATCCCAGGAGATCCGGTTATCAATGAGGTTTTCCTGTGCCTGCTGAAACAGGTCGCGGCCCTTTTGAATCCACGCATGATCGTCATGGTAATCAGGATCGAGCAGCGCCCGCGCCAAACGATTGAGGAAGTCACCCACGCTTGCCTGCTGATCAGGGGTAGCGCCGGCAGCTCCCGGCATCCTGCCTCCCGCTGCACTAGTACTTCCCTGTACGTCGTGCAGAGCAGCCCACAACTGGCGCAAACCGGGGAAGGCGTTGATCGCGAGCTGCTCCACCCGCGCATCCTCAATGACAGAGACCACCGCCATTTGCAGCGGGTTCAAGCTTTCCGCAGAAATTGGCGTGCGTGAATAAACGATATGGGCAGCGGCATGCGCCGCAGTGGCGCGGTAGAGTTCCAGGCCGGGGATGCTCTCGAAATCATCGTAGGCGTCCGGCAGGTGAATGAAATAGTTCTCGATGAAGGGCTGATAACCCTCGCGGTTCTCGAAGTCGCCGCTGGTGGGACGCATAAAGAAATCACGGCCCCACAAGGCGCGCAGATAGATGTTGATGCGCCGCTGCACATCCACGAACAACGTACCCTTACGCTCTTTTTGCAGCACCGCCAGCGACTCTTTGCTTTCCAGCCCGAAATACCGGGCCTGCTCGGGATAATCGGTACGGTGCGCCTGCGCGCCCCACAGCGCCCAGCGCCGCAGACCACCCAGAGTGAGCTGGCCGAACAGTACGTCCAGCTTATCCAACATGGGGCGCAGGCCACGCGGTGCCTGGGCAATCAGGTGATTGAGCAATTGCAGGTAACCACGGAACAACTGCTCATCGCCCAAACGCTTGGCGGCGACAGGCGCAGTGGCAAAAATCATCTCGATCACTGCACCACTGGTCTTGGACGCCATCATCATGGCGGTTTGCACCAGATCAGGCACAGCATCTTCACCGATTTCACGTGCGACCTCCGGTGCCTCCTGAATATAGGTGATCACCAGCTCAATACCGCGCCCAAGGTTTTTCAGGCCCTTTGCGCCTTGAAGGTAATCTTCCAGCCCCCGGGGGCTGAACACCTTGGTCGCCTCCTGCCACGAAGAACGCAACACTTCGGCAGCATGCTCACCCAGTTCGTCGAGGATATCTTGATAATCGTCGAGATTGATTGCCATATTTTAAGGGTCCAGAAGTCGGGGGATCGAACAAGCATGGCGGATTCGGTAAGCCGCATGACCGAGCCTGTTGGCTCCGCCTACGGCTTGAGCCAACCTACGCATTTCCAGCGGTCAGAAGCCGGGGGACAGCCAAGGGCGCGGCCTTCACCGTCCTCCCGGATTCCCGAACCTTAAAAAAACGTCGTTACTGCCGAGTCCAGCGCATCGCGCATATCGGGGTCGTCGGTAATAGGCCGGACCAGCGTCACAAGACAGGCGGACTTGGCATCCACGCCCTTGGCAATGAGCGAACCTGCGTATACCAGCATACGCGTGGAGATACCTTCATCCAGGCCGTGCCCCTTGAGGTTACGGGCGCGCTCGGCGATGCTCACCAGCTTGCTTGCAACATCACTGCTGACGCCGGTTTCATGCGCCACGATCTCGGTTTCGACCTCATGCGACGGGTAATTGAAATCCAGCGCACCGAAACGTTGTTTGGTGGATTGCTTCAGATCCTTCATCAGGCTTT
>CAMTYI010000092.1:0-7729 GCA_947085925.1 uncultured Gammaproteobacteria bacterium | reverse complement strand
GCCGATCTTCAAGCAGGTGTTGAACATGGCGCCCAAGGTGGTGAGCCGCGCCGCTTGCCAGGAGAATGTCATTGAGGCGGCGGATGTCGATCTGTCCACGCTTCCCATTCAGACCTGCTGGCCGGGCGATGCAGGGCCGCTCATCACCTGGGCGCTGGTGGTGACCAAGGGGCCGCACAAGGAGCGGCAGAATCTGGGGATCTATCGCCAGCAGGTGATAGCGCGCAACAAGGTCATCATGCGCTGGCTATCGCACCGCGGCGGGGCTTTGGATTTTCGCGAGTGGCAGATCGCCCATCCCGGCCAGCGTTTTCCGGTGGCGGTCGCGCTGGGTGCGGACCCGGCGACGATACTCGGCGCGGTGACGCCGGTGCCGGACACACTGTCCGAATATGCCTTTGCCGGGCTGCTGCGCGGGGCCAAGACTGAGGTGGTGAAGTGCCAGACCAACGATTTGCAGGTGCCCGCCAGTGCCGAGTTCGTGCTGGAGGGTTATATTGAGCCGGGTGAAGAGGCCCCCGAAGGACCGTTTGGCGACCATACCGGGTACTACAACGAGGTGGACATCTTCCCGGTGTTCACCATCGAGCGCATCACCCACCGCAACAATCCCATCTACCACAGCACCTACACAGGCAGGCCGCCGGACGAACCTGCGGTACTGGGCGTGGCGCTCAATGAAGTGTTCGTGCCGATTCTGCAAAAGCAGTTCCCGGAAATTGTGGATTTCTATCTGCCGCCGGAGGGTTGTTCCTATCGCCTCGCAGTGGTGAGCATGCGCAAACAATACCCCGGCCACGCCAAGCGCGTGATGCTGGGCGTGTGGTCATTCCTGCGCCAGTTCATGTATACCAAGTTTGTCATTGTCACGGATGAAGATGTGAACGTGCGCGACTGGAAGGATGTGATCTGGGCGATGACCACGCGCATGGACCCCGGCCGTGACACCACCATCATCGAAAACACGCCGATTGATTATCTGGATTTTGCCTCCCCGGTGTCGGGTTTAGGTTCCAAGATTGGTTTCGATGCCACCAATAAATGGAAGGGCGAAACTAGCCGCGAGTGGGGTCAACCGATCAGTATGAGCGAGGATGTGAAGAGGCGTGTGGACGCGATGTGGCAAGATTTGGGAATTCCAGACGGTAATAATCAATGATTAGGTGTTGCTATCCGTTCGTTCCTATGTAATATAGAACGGTCAGCGTTTGGGCCGTAGTTGTTTGTTTTTTGGTTTTTCAAAGCACATTCAAACGATGGGGATGGGGGAAGAGGGCGTCCAGCCGTGAAGTGCCGGACGTAACCATCGCAAAGCGCCGATAGTGAAGTGATTCGTGTCAATATTATAAAAGGTGGAGGATATAGGGATGAATAAATCAGCAAGAGCCTGTTTCACGGTATTGTCATTGCCCGCTTTCCTTTTTGCAGGACAAGCCTTGGCAGCTAGCAGTCATGATGCCCATTCGGCTGCCGCCGCAGGCAACGAAAAAGAGCAAATCAGAGCGATCGTCAAAAACCTCGTGGTAGACAATCAGAGTTTTGTTAAAGGACGCAACGCAGCTTACTTTGCCGAGCACATCAAAGGGCAAAAACCCCGTGCCACGGTTGTGACCTGCTCCGACTCGCGTGTCCACACCCATGCGCTGGACAAGGACCCCGAGGGCGATTTGTTCATGGTGCGTGATATCGGCAATCAGATAACGACCGCCGAAGGCTCCGTAGAATACGGTGTGCGTCATTTGCACACGCCACTGCTGCTGGTGATCGGTCATTCCGCTTGCGGCGCAGTGAAGGCGGCGATGGGTGATTACTCCAGCATAGAGGCGCCCATCAAGCGTGAGCTCGACACTATCAAAGTGCCTGGCAAGAACGCAGGTGACAACAAAGAAGTGATGACCAGCGTGGAGGCAAACGTCAATAACCAGGTTTCCTTCGCCATGGAGAAGTTCGCTGCCGAAATCAAGGCAGGCAAACTGGCGGTCATGGGTGGTGTTTACGACTTCCGCAATGATTACCACCTGGGGCATGGAAAGCTGGTGATCACCAATATCAACGGTGACACGGACGCAGCCAAGATCAAGGCTGCAGGTATCCTGCCTGCCCATTAATTCACGTCTGTAGTTGCTGTATTACGCCCGACACTGGCTCTATGCCGGTGCCGGGCGTTTTTGATTTACGCTGTGATGTTACGCGCCGTCCACGAAAAACACGAAAGTCACGAAAAATAATGGGAAAACTTGGCGCAAGAATGCGATTGGTTTTTCCAGCGGCATCGCTTGCTATCCGAAAGAGTGGCACGAGCAGATTGTGCTGCGAAGGTTGTTCGTGCCTTTCGTGTTTTTCGTGGAAAAAAGAGGTTTTAAGGTTTATCAGGCAAACAAGCCGCCAAACCGGACTCCAGTCCGGAATAAAGCAATTCCACCCCCAACTCCTCCCTCATCTTGCTGTTGTCGATGCGCCGCGATTCCTCGATGAACGATAGCATGCCCGGCGTCAGGCTTAGACGTGCCTCTGCCATGCTCACGGCGGGAGGGCGGGGCAGGCCAAGCAGATCTGCAACACGGTAAAAATAATCGGTCATCGACGTGGGGTGGCCGTCACTGACGTTGTAGATGGCGCCAGCCCGTCCTTTCTCAGTCGCAGCGATGCAGGTGCGTGCCAGATCGTCGGCATGGATGCGATTGCTATAAGGCGATTCCTCGTTACGCACCACGGGCGCCCCCTGCTTGATACGCTCCACCGGCAGGCGGCCTGGCCCATAAATGCCCGGCACGCGCAGAATCACCACGGGTACGCCCGTGGTGCGGTGCCAGTCGTGCAAGGCGTTTTCAGCATCGAGGCGGCGTGCGCCGCGTGCGCTACGCGGATTCGCTGGCGTATCTTCTGTGACCCATGCCCCCTGGCAGTCGCCATAGACGCCAGTGGTGCTGATGTACACGATGCGGGCAGGCCAATTTGATGGGGTTAGCGCAGCGAGCGTGGCACGCATGCGTGGATCGCCTTGTCCATCTCCGGGTGGCGGGGCAAAATAAAACAGCACCGAATTTTTAACCGGCAAATCGTGCAGTGAATCGGGTCGATCCAGGTCACCACTGATCGGGGTGATGCCACTGCCAACCAGTGATTGCGCACGCCCTGCGGAACGAGCCAGCGCGCCCACCGAGCCGCCCGCTGCCTGCCACAGCCTTGCTACTCGTTGACCGATGTCGCCGCAGCCGATGATAAATGCATGATTCATACTTAAAGCCCCTTTTTGTCCACGAAAAACACTAAATTCACGAAATAAAACGATAATATTGTTTTCTCCGGCAGTTTACTGGATTGGCGGCAGGTAAGATGGTGATGTTCAACCGGAAGATTTTCGTGTTTTTTCGTGAGTTTCGTGGATAGATGAGTTTTTTAGATTCGGGTGATGCTCCAGTGTAAAATTAGGCAACAACAGCATACCAAGGTTAGCCCATGCGCTTCAAAGTTCATATTCATCCCGGAGACCGTGATTTCATCGTTGAAACAGGTGAGGCCCTCATCGACGCCGCTCTGCGTCAGGGCGTGCCGCTGCCCTACGGTTGCCGTAACGGCCAGTGCGGGGCGTGCAAGGGAAAGATTCTGGAAGGCCGCGTCGATTATGGAGACTTTTCCCCGCACGCCTTGAGCGAACAGGAAATGAATGCGGGCATGGCGCTGTTCTGCAAAGCAAAACCACTGACTGATATTGCAATTGAGCCGCGCAGCGGCCACACTTCGCAGGATATGGTGGTAAAGAAGCTGCCGTGCCGGGTGGAAAAAATGGAGTTACTCGCGCCCGAGGTGATGCGCCTGTATCTCAAATTGCCCAACACCGAGCGTTTGCAGTATGCCGCAGGGCAATACATCAATATCATTCTGCGTGATGGGCGCAGGCGCAGTTTTTCGATTGCCAATCCTCCACATGAGCCGGGATTCATTGAGCTGCATATCGGGCGGGTCGAGGGCGGGGAGTTCACCGGGCATGTGTTCAATGGCATGAAGGAAAAAGATATCCTGCGTATCGAGGGGCCGCTGGGTGACTTCACGCTGCGCAAGGAATCGGCGCGGCCCGTTATCCTCATGGCGGCAGGCACGGGCTTTGCGCCCGTCAAAGGCATCGTTGAGGACGCGCTGACGCAGGGCGTGCGTCGCCCCATCTACCTTTACCGGGGCGCATCCACGAAACAAAATCTTTATCTGGACAGTGTGGCGCGCGGCTGGGTGAGTGAGGTCGAGAATCTCGACTACGCGCCAGTGCTGTCCCGGCCCGATGCGGATGATGGCTGGCGTGGCAGGCGCGGCTATGTGCAGGATGCAGTGGTTGGGGATTTTCCTGACCTGAGCGCTTTTGAAGTCTATGCCAGCGGCTCGCCGGCAATGGTCAACGCCGCGCGGGAAACCTGCCTCGCACATGGCTTGTCGCGCGAACATTTTTATTTCGATGCCTTTGAGTTTGGAGAGCGTTCGCAGGCTTAACCCAATGCTGTTCACCTAAAGTAGGTTGGGTCAAGCGAAGCGGACCCAACATTGCGCTTAACCCGCCATGCCAGCAGATATCGCGCGCAAGTTCGTTCTCGCAGGCTAAAGAACATCCTCTCATCAACCGATAACAAAAGCATATATCCCCTGGATAGGTGCTTCTGTTGTCATGGCCGACAAAACCCCCACTCACCCCAAATACAGGCAAACGCGCCCTGCGGCAATCACCACGTTATTCGTACTGCTAGGCGCCTGCCTGTCCCACGACAGAACGGAAAGTATGGGGTATGCGGGTTCTCTGGACAAAATTCCCAACAATGTCGAGGCAGCAATCGCCTCCAAGGTGGATCGTCTCTGGACCGCGCCCTATAACCTGTCAGGCAGTGGCGTGGTGATAGGCGCCTGGGATGAAGGGGCGGCGCAGGCGTCCCACCCCGACTTGACGGGCCGTGTCACCGTGGCCGAAGGAGGCACCGTCTCCGGTCACGCCACCCACGTCGCCGGTACGCTGATCGGCTCCGGCATTGCCTCTCCCATGGCGCGGGGTATGGCACCAGGCGCCTCCCTGTTGTCCTATGACTATTATGGGGACACGCTTGGGCAGCAGGTCGAGGCGCAAGCATCGAAGGGGATGGCGCTGAGTAATCACTCGTGGAATTACGCTGCCGGCTGGCAATACAACCGCTATGGTGGTAGCAAATGGGTGTGGTACGGCGGAGCGAAAAACACCAGGGAACCGGACTTCGGCGCCTATGGCCATGTTACGCGTCTGTGGGATCAGCTTGTCGCCGATCATGCCCTGATAGTCGTCAAATCGGCGGGTAACGACCGCAGCGACACCGGCGCGGGTAACGCCCCTCACTACCACATCGGCGACTCATCCACCCTGCATACTGATGAGCACGCACCGGATGGTGACTATGACAGCATCGGGCTGGTGGGCGTCGCCAAAAATATCATCACCGTCGGCGCCGTGGACCAGGCCGGGGGCATGACCGCCTTCAGCGCCTGGGGTCCAACCGACGATGGCCGCGTCAAGCCCGATATCGTCGCCAATGGCGTGGGCCTGTACTCCACTTACCTGAATAACGGCTACACCCGCTTGAGCGGCACGTCGATGTCCACACCCACCGTGAGCGGGGCCGTGGCGCTGATCATCGAGCGCTATCGCGCCAAAGCCAATGGTCAGACGCCATCCCCGCACATGATTAAAGCCTTGCTCGCCCACACCGCCCAGGACTTGGGCAACAAGGGGCCGGACTATGCCTACGGGTGGGGGATGCTGGATGCCCAGGCCGCTACAGGCATCGTCAGCGCCGGTGTTGGCGACGGGCGGCGCATGCATACCGGCAGCGTGACGGACGGCACCGAACAGGTGTTTCCTCTCACGGTGCCGGAAGCCGCGCCCAGGCTGAAAATCACCATCGCATGGACGGATCTTCCCGCCGCGCCGGACGCCGCCAAGGCGCTGGTCAATGATCTCGATCTTGAACTCATTGCGCCCAACGGCGTCACACACTATCCCTATAGCCTTGCAGGCCTTGCAAACCCGGCTTCCCCTGCCATCGCCAGCGGCCCCAACAGCGTGGATAACATAGAGCAGGTCGCGGTCGACGCCCCGACGGCTGGCGTCTGGCAAGTGAAGATCAAAGGCGTTACGGTACGCGGCGGTCAAGCCTATGCGCTGGTGAGTAGCCTATCCATCACCGGCAGCGATTCACTGGCTCAGGTCTCGACAAGTATCGACCAGGGGACAACCGAGGCATCTTCAAGAAATGTCACCGCCTCTTCCGCAGAGACCACTGGGGGAGGCGGTGCGTTTGATAGGGTGGCATTGATTTTCATGGGGATGGTGTGGCTCCGCCGGGTATGC
Organism: uncultured Gammaproteobacteria bacterium; assembly: GCA_947085925.1. Lineage (GTDB taxonomy): Bacteria > Pseudomonadota > Gammaproteobacteria > Ga007554 > LNEJ01. The sequence continues at coordinate 1,371 of CAMTYI010000092.1, read as the reverse complement.
AAAAGAAACCCGGCATGATGCCCCGATTTTCTCCTCGCCATCGCCATTTTACTCGTCATCAATCCGGCGAATTGCCGAAGCAATCCGTATTTTTTATTTCGTGAGTTTCGTGTTTTTCGTGGAAAATAAAGAAGTTTTAAGGATTAAATCATCAGCAGCGCCGCCGCGACGTTGCGTGCTTCATATACCAGAATATTGTACGTGCGGCACGCCGCCGCAGTGTCCATAACCTCTACACCAATTCCGCGCTTGATAAAGGGTTCAAGAAGGGCGCTGGGCGGCCACCACAGGCGCGCGCCAGAGCCAAACAGCACGACTTCGGGTTGCATCTCGGCGACGGCCTCGAAATGGGCGGCGGTTATTTCTGCAGGGGTCTTCGGCGACCAGTCCCTTATCAGCAGATCGGGCATCACAATCACGCTGCTTGTCAGGGTTTCGTGACGGATACGCCCGCGCACTTCACCGTCGCGGTCGACGAGCAGAGGGGTGTCATCCCCCTCCCGCCAGGGAACGGTGACAACCACCTGTCCGGGGGCGTAGGAGATGAAAGTGTGGGTGCGGGGGTCGCGTTCCAGGTTGAATTGCATGGCGGCAGGCGTCCAGTGATAGTAACGCCCCTATCTTACAGAAACCCCGCGAAAACCTCACCTATGAGATTTTCCTCAAAATCTACGACTCATTTTTAATGAGTGTGTGGAGGCTCAGTAACCACTCCATGCACTACTGCAATCCCTTGATCGAGATCTTGAGCGGGTTCTTACTCTCTTTTCAGGTTACGGTAAAAGTTTTCGTGTGATCCGAAAGACAGAAGCTTGATAGCGTCCTGGTCTTCCGCTACACGGTAGGCCAGCAAAAGAAGCTGTGTGTTGTGGCGATACTTGAAAACACGCACACCCGCCAAGTCGCCCCTTTTCATTTCTCCGGCGTCCGGCTGGGCGGCGATGGTTCGCACTGCATTGTCTAAAGCCTGCTTTTCGTCTGGATGAAGCTTTTTCGTCGCGCGCTCGAACCGAGGTGTTGCGATCAGCTTCATCCGAATTTGTATTCTCTGCCCATTCCGGCCCGGTCTTCTTCTATGCCAACCAGGGTGTCAATGATGAATCCAACGGGCAGGTCTGGGTTGTCCTCGGCCGCCTTTCCTATCCGCGCCCAATATTCAATCTGTTTCGGCACGGAACGGTGCATTGCGTTGGCGTAGGGTTTGGCCGCCTCCACCAGTTCATCCGATAGTTTCATTACAGTTGCCATGGCGTCCTCCACGTTTGTGAGTAGTGCTACGGTTTCAATGTCGTGTAAAAGCATCAAAATGCAACCGATCTGAGCTATTAGCCAGGTTGTTACAAATCTCGTTTTAAAAGCATTCATCTTATG
>CAMTYI010000091.1:0-14629 GCA_947085925.1 uncultured Gammaproteobacteria bacterium | reverse complement strand
TGCGTACACACCCTGTCACTTTGTCGCGTATCGCGGACTCACGTAATCGCGCCGAGCAATATGCAGCCAACGGATACACGGATCGCGAGGCTTACCGTCTGATACGCGCCAAGCTACGGGTTTTGAGTGCTGCAAACCCCGTTAGCCTCATCAAAACATTTGAAGACGCGGTCAAAAAAGGGCGGCAAGCCAGAAGTGACGAGCGTTACGGCTATACTCTGGCCCTGCTCGCGGCAAACCGGCGCGACGAAGCACGAACTCAAATCACGAAACTGCTGGAGGCGGAACCGAACCGGATCGCTTATCTGGTTGCATCGGCCGACATCGACATGGCGGACAAACAATCTGGCGTGGCGGCATCGAGATTAAGCGAGGCGCTCAATCTGTTCCCCAACAACCATCCCCTTACCATGACGTATGCCGAGGCCTTGTTAAATGATGGACAAGCTGAAGCGGCCCGATTACTGCTGAAAGATCATCTGAGGAGCCGCGACCCGGAGCCTGCCATATATGCACTTCTCGCACGCGCCGAAAAGGATGCGGGATACGCTGTAGACGCGCATCAATCACTGGCGGAATATTATTACCTGAGTGGCGAGACGCGTACCGCGATTGATCAGCTCAACATCGGATTGCGTCTGGTTCAGGACAATGATTTCTACCGTGCCTCGCGCATCGAAGCACGGCTCAAAGAAATGCAGGAGCGGGCGCTGGTGGAAGCGAAACAGCGTTAATACTAGACGGCTACGGATGCGCCTCTTGCGAGTTCCATCTCCACGTCATGTCTGGCGCGGATAAAATCGACATCGGAAACGTGCAGCAAGTCCGCAACCTTGCGCACCAGATATTCCTCATACCTGTCCTTGTGCGCATCGGCGAAAGCGACGCGCCATAGCATTTCCACCACGCGCTTTTTCTGTTCCATGGAGAAATGTTTATCAATCAGACTGGTGAACTGGAACAACGATGTTGCGCCGTCCGCCTCCTGCTCGGCAAGCCGCACCAGCTCTTGCGTTTCTTCCGGCGCAAGATTGAAAACACGCTGAACCGCATCGGATACGGCGCCACGCTCTTTTTCATTAACATCGTGATCGGCGCGGGTCATTTCGACCAGCAGAGCCGCAGTCGCAAGACGCAGTGCATGCTCTGAATCCGCAGCCTGACCTGCCCCGCCAATCAACTGAATGCGGCTATCAAAAAACTGGCGTATGGAACGCAACATGGGATTATCTCCTTGGATTTTATTTACGGGCGAAAAAACTCAAACTACATTTCTCTCCGCCCGGCAAAGGCATGCACCAGCGTTCCGCCATCGACGTATTCAAGCTCGCCGCCGAGCGGCACGCCGTGGGCGATGCGGGCGGCCTTGATGCCGCGTTTGCGTACCAGTTCGGCAATGTAGTGGGCGGTGGCCTCACCTTCCACCGTGGAATTGGTGGCGAGTATCACCTCTTTGACGCCCCCGCTATCAAGGCGCATGACAAGCTGGTCCAGGCCGATCTCCTTGGGACCGATACCGTCCAGCGGCGAAAGGTGGCCCATCAGCACGAAGTACAAACCTTTGTAGGTGGCGGACCGCTCGATGGCCTGCACATCCCCCGGTGACTCGACGATGCATAATTGCGTGCGGTCACGGCCACTGCCCGCGCAGAGCCGACAGAGATCCGTTTCGCTCAAAGTGCGGCAGGAGGTGCAATGGCCTACCTTGTCCGCTGCCGCACTCAGTGCGTGAGCCAGCCGCCGCGCACCGGCACGGTCACGCTCCAGCAGATGGAACGCCATGCGTTGCGCCGATTTGGGACCGACGCCAGGCAGGCAACGCAGGGCCGTGATCAACTGTCCGATCAGGGAGTCTTCCGTCATTAAAACGGCATCTTGAACCCGGGCGGCAGGCCCATTCCCGCCGTCATGCCGGACATTTTATCCTGCGAACGCTTTTCTACCTGACGCACGGCATCGTTGACGGCGGCTGCGAGCAGGTCTTCCAGCATGTCCTTGTCGTCCTTCATCAGGCTGTCGTCAATGCTGACACGCTTGACATCGTGCCGACCGGTCATCACCACGCTGACCATGCCGCCGCCCGACTGTCCGGTCACTTCCATGTTGGCCAGCTCTTCCTGGGCCTTTTGCATGTTTTCCTGCATCTTCTGCGCCTGTTTCATCAGGTTGCCAAGACCACCTTTTATCATTGCGATACCCTCTTGATATTGATTACAAGCACGGCGGGCTATGCCCACGCGTAATATTACACAGGTTGTATTGAATCCGGCACTACGCGCGCGTTGAAGGTTTCCTGCAGTGCGCGGATATTTGCATCATCGTTGATCGCCTGCACGGCGGTCTGCTGACGGTCAAGGTCGCGCTGCTCCTTGAGCAGTGCGGGTGTCTCGGCCTGGGGTGTACCGATCTCGACCACCACGTTGACTGGCGCGCCGTAATACTGAGTCAACGCCTGCTGTAAGCGATCTTCCAGCTTTTTATTGCGCAGCGAGACATGAGTTGGGGCCAGTGCCAGAAAGAAGGTTTGACCATCCCGTTTGCTGAGCGTGCAGTTGGCCGCGAGTTGCCGCGCCATGCCATCCAGTTTGAGCGCCTCCACGACCGTGGCCCATTCGTTGCCGAGTTCCGCAACGGCGGGGGCGGACTTCAAGCCCATCCCTGCGACATCCACGGCTGCCGCGCGTTGCGGCTGCGCCTGCGGCACTTGCACATCCTTGTGCAGCGGGGCAACAGGAATTGCCGGAGCGGGTCTGGCTGTTGATGATGGTGCAGGTGTCGCTGCTTGACGCGACGGAGTGGCGGCCACCGCTGACCGCGCCTGCGGCTCTTGCACACCATTGTGTACCACAGGTAAAGCAACGTATGGAACATCTGCCGGCTTTTTTACCTCCACAGGGCGAAATGCCAGCATGCGCAACAGCACCATCTCCAGGCCACTGCGCGGATCTGGCACGAGCGAAAAATCACGCCGCCCGATCAGGCCAATCTGGTAAAACAACTGCACATCCTCGGGAGACAACGCGGCCGCCAGCCGCAGCACAGCATCACGGTCACCCAGGCTGTCATCCACCGCCGCAGGCACGACTTGGGCCAATGCGACGCGGTGCAGCAGCGAAATCAGCTCGGCCAATACCCCGGCGAAATCGGGGGATTGCTCGGCGAGGCTGTGAATCCGCTCCAACACCGCTTGGGCATCCCCCCCCGCCAGTGCTTCCGCCAATTCCACCACATGCCCCTGCTCGATGGTGCCAAGCATGGCGCGCACTTCGCTTTCCAGCACACTACCACCGCCATAGGCGATAGACTGGTCCAGCAAGCTCAGCGCGTCGCGCAGGCTGCCGTCAGCGGCGCGGGCGATCTGCATTAGCGCGGGTGCGTCGCTGCCGATCCCTTCCTTTTCCAGGATATGCGCAAGGTGCTGGTGAATCATGTCGACCGGCAAGCGCTTCAGGTTGAATTGCAGGCAACGGGACAGGATGGTCGCCGGCAGGCGCTGGGGGTCGGTGGTTGCCAGCAGGAACTTGACGTGCGGCGGCGGCTCTTCGAGCGTCTTGAGCAGGGCGTTGAAGCTGTGTGTAGAGAGCATGTGTACTTCGTCGATGAGGTACACCTTGTAACGGCCGCGAGTGGGCGCATACTGGACATTCTCCAGCAGGTCGCGGGTATCCTCCACCTTGGTGCGCGAGGCGGCATCGACCTCGATCAGATCGATAAATCGCCCTTCGTCGATCTCCCGGCAGGCGCCGCAGGTTCCACACGGCGTCGAGCTGACGCCTGCCTCGCAGTTCAACGATTTGGCAAAAATGCGTGCAATCGTGGTCTTGCCCACGCCGCGTGTGCCGGTAAATAGATAGGCGTGGTGCAGACGATCATTGTCGAGGGCGTTGATCAACGCGCGCAGGACATGCATCTGCCCCACCATCTCGCGGAACGCGTGGGGACGCCATTTACGTGCCAGGACTTGATAGCTCATAGAGGGTCTAAAAATAACACAAAGTGGAGGACGATTCGAGACGCTTTCGAGCAGGATTGCGAGTCAGGCGCAGGGAGGTTAGCAGACTTGGAACCTATCCGTGATTAAACCCAAAAAGGCGGCGGCCCGCGCCCGCCGAACCCCGGCACACGAATCCGCCACTACCGTTGCTCCCTTCCGGGCCTGGCGGGGTTTGCAGCGTATCATTGCGGGAAGACCGGCACGGGCCGCCATTGAACAGATCAAGGTTGAGGAGGAAAATAACCCCCGCCTTTCTTGGTGAAAATATCCATAAAAACAATGATATAAATGAATCATTTCACCTTCTCATCCACCAGCGTAATGTATCAGCTTCCATCAAGAAACACAACATTGAGCCTTGCCTATTCTGGGGCTAATAAACTCTCCTGAGTTGTAGCACATGATCTGCCCAGTTTCATGCTCACCGAGAAGGTGGGCGATGAAGTAAACAAAATGGTTACAGGAGACCCGGAAAATGAGCTTTACAGAGACGCATGCACGAAGGTTAGCAATCATAAAGTAATCGCCGAATCTGCCGCTACTCTATGCACAGCACCTGAAGAGGTTATATAACATGCCCATTGAAATCACCGGAAAGTCACCCATAAATGCAACCCCATCCAGCACTGTAGAAGGGCCTGCAGCCCGCCAGCCCAACGCGACACAGCGGGAGACCGGAAAATCCTCCACAGTGGATACTGTCAGCTTCACGGACACCGCCGCACGGTTGCGCGGCCTGGAAAAGACGCTGTCCACTTTGCCCGTTGTCGATATTCAGCGCGTCGAGGGCATCAAGCAAGCCGTCGCCAGCGACACATTTGAAATTAACCCAATGCGCGTAGCCGATAAACTCTTGAGCTTCGAAAGCTCCCTGCACCTCCGGCGTGCTGCGTAAATCCAAGGATATGTAGATGGCCGAGGCAGAACATCAACCGTTAATCAGTGCGTTGTTCGAGCATGAAATCAACACCGCCTCGGCTCTGCTCGATACCTTGCGGCAAGAACATGCCGCCCTTGCCGACAACGATATACCTGCCATTGAACAGGCCGTTGCCGACAAACAACCCTTGACCTTCCAACTGGACATGCTGATCAAACAGCATGAAGAGATACTGCATGCAACAGGCTATTCCACCAACCCGGCAGGCATCGAAAGCTATATTCGCGACCGTGACCCGCATGGCGTTCACCGCCTTAACTTCACCTGGGAGAAGCTTCGCGCGCTAAGTGCCGCGTGCCAGCATCAGAACCAGATCAATGGCGCGGTCATCGCCATCAACCGCCTCAATGTCCAGCGGGCGCTTTCCATCTTGCGTGGATCCCCCCCTGAAAGCGAGAGTTGCTACAGCGCCAACGGCGCTACACAACCAAAATCCCGCGCACAATCGTTGGGACGGGCATAAGTATAGCGAAACATCACGCATCTACAGGGTAATATCCGTTACTTATGTTATAAGCGGAAGAAAAATAATCATGGACAGAATCGCTCTTGCCCCCTTCATCCTGGGTCTTTTAAAACGCATCCAAAATCAGCGCGCAATACTCACTGTCACACTGCCCGGCTCAGACAAGAACTACAACAGCGCCATACTTGAAATCAACGAAGAGCAAGCGTATCTCGTCATAGATGAACTTAGCCCTGAAAGCGGCCACCCCTTACTTCTGGATATCAAAGAGTTGCGCGCACGAACACGTGTGGAAGGCGCCAGAATCAGTTTTACCACTACGCTGATTGACGCTGGCCGCGAATCCGGCATTGCCTATTACAATCTGGCACTGCCCACGGAGATCGATTATCTGCAACAACGCGCTTCTTACAGAGTCAAAACAGCGATAGCACAACCCATCCCAATAACGCTTCTCCACGAGGAAGGCCAGGCAATAAAAGGGGAGCTGCAAGACCTTTCCGTAGGCGGCCTTTCCATCAGGGTTGCGCACAAGCAACTGCCCGTCACACTCAAAACAACCGACACCCTGCCCTGCTGCTTTCGCTTGGCGCAGGGTGAAGAGATAACATGCACCCTGGAAATCCGCTCCATCCGCAGCAAGGACAATAACATACCTGTCCGCATCGGTTGCCGCTTCATCAATCTGCCGGCGCCACAACAGAAAATGATCCAGCGCTACGTCATCGCACTGGAACGGGAGCAGATCAAAAAAATGCCCAAAGGTGGATAGCCTCCGGAATATCCCGATGGTACAATGCCGCATAATTTTAGATGTCCGGTTTTTTATCACAAAACCCAACCCACTTTTGGGGCCGTAGCTCAGCTGGGAGAGCGTCGCGTTCGCAATGCGAAGGTCGGGAGTTCGATCCTCCTCGGCTCCACCAATCCCGCCCAGGTCGGGGCATCATTGACTCCTTTCTTCACGCCCCGGTAGCTCAGCTGGATAGAGCATCCCCCTCCTAAGGGGAAGGTCGTACGTTCAAATCGTATCCGGGGCACCAATAATCCTAGCGGCCTATTGCGTAAAAATGGGTTCCTCTCCTAATTTCTACGAAAACATTGCATGGAATAAAGCGTCGACTGACTTCGATCCGCGCGTGACAACATCTTAACCGGCTCCGCCACTACAGGCTTCAAACCGCGACTCAATCCCACCATGGCGCCTCCTCGGGGACAGCTCCGTGCGTCACTCAAATTTCTCCATCCATGGACTCCCCCCGCCGTTAGCCTTGCTCTATCTACGGGAAAACCCTAATCCACCTACCGATAGCCACTGATTTTCCGGATGAAATATCCAATAGTTGGCTTGTAATAATTTTGTCACAATTAGTTCACGATATTGCAATGTCTGCTTGGTTCGAATGTAAGGCTTAGGTACTTTTATGGAAAAAAAGCCACTAAACAACGGGTTAGAAATTCAGCCAGGGATGAAGTGTGAAACAAAAATGTCATAAAACGCCATGGAGAGGCAATCAAAATGATCATATCCCAGGGAATGAGCAAACTGCCATCCACGGAGCACTCCGGATGGCCATTTCAGCGGCATTACCGGCTAATAGCCGTTAGTCTGGCAGCAGTGGTGATCACGGCCGCCATCTGGTTCGGGTTGCCTGAACTCAAAGTGGAGGCACGCCTTGCCTTAATTACTTTCAGTCTGGCGCTTTTAGGATGGTGCTTCACCACGATCAATGATACCTACATCGCACTGGTCGCGGCGATAATTCCCAGTGTAATAGGTACTGGCGCGCCCAACGAATTTTTCGAGGCATTGGGTGACTCCATGATCTGGTTGCTGTTTGCGGCATTCATCATCGCCGCAGCCGTGAACGCATCGGGCCTCTCTCGCCGTTTGACGATGGCAGTGGTCACTCGTGCGCACTCTGTAAATCAACTGTTTTACACGCTGAACGCCGCAATTATTGCCACAGCTTTCGTCATTCCTTCCACATCAGGCCGCGCGGCGCTGATGTTGCCGATTTTCATTGCACTGAGCACCACTATTGGTGATGCGCGCATCACCAAAGCGTTGGCACTGCTCTTCCCCACAGTGATCTTGCTGTCAGCGGTCGCGTCGCTGATTGGTGCGGGTGCACACCTGGTGACCGCCGATATCCTGCTGCAAATGACTGGACAGCGCATTGGCTTCTGGGAATGGATGCTATGGGGACTACCGTTTGCGCTGGTGAGTTGTTTTCTTTCGACGTGGTTGATCTTACGCCTGTTCTTGAAGAAGGAAGAACGCCGGAAGCCCTTGCAATTCAGCGTGACGCAACTTGAAAAACCGGACGACAGATCTGATCCAAAGGCGTTTTCCAGGGCGGTTCTTGCGCATCCTGCGACGTGCATGGAAGCACTAGTGTCGCGGCAGGCAGGGATGCCGGGAGCGACCACCCACCGCACTTGGGCGTCCTGCTCGGCGCAGGAGTGCTACATGTTGATACTGGTGGTGGCTCTGGTCACGTTGTGGGCCACGGAACCGTTACACGGCATCAATAATGCCATCGTCGCCATCGTGGGGGCATTGTTTGCAACGGCACCGCGATTTGGCATGTTTTCGTTCATGGAGGCAATCAAGAAAGTTGAGTGGAGCTTACTCATATTCCTGGCAGCGACCATGGAGATAAGCGAGTCATTGATCGAGTCGGGTGGCGCCAAATGGCTGATGGATCACCTCTTCATGATGCTACAGAGTGGAGCCGCAGTCTCTGCTTGGTTTGTGGTTTCTATCGTCACGGCGGTTTCGTTACTCTCGCATTTGCTCATCAATTCGCGCACCGCGCGTTCCTCGGTACTGGTTCCGCTGGTGGTTATGCTGGGATTGTCGCTGGGATATCAACCGGCGGGACTGGCTTTTATCTCTACTGCGGCGGCCGGTTTTTGTCTGACGCTGATGGTCAGCGCAAAACCCGTCTCCATATTTGGTCAGATCGAGACGCCCACCTATAGCGCACAGGATCTGCTGCGTTTGAGCAGCGTTCTGTTGCCGGTGCATTTCATATTGCTCGTGGTATTCGCCTTTTTTGTTTGGCCTTATCTGGGATTGGAGTTTCTGCCCGCCCCATCTGCGATGCAGGCGTCGGCTGTCGCCTTTACCGCGCATCGTAATTGATCATCAAGGAGGATCTGTTTATGAAATTGAATGTGTTGATAGCACCGTCTGGATTTAAAGAGAGCCTGGGCGCCGATGAGGTGACGGACTGCATCGCCGCCGGCGTGCTGCGGGTGTTGCCCGAAGCCAGGATCATGAAAGCCCCCCTGGTTGATGGAGGCGAGGGATTTACCAAGGCATTGGTCGCGGCCACGGGCGGCGGTTCTTGCGCATCCCTGCGCCCACCGCACTTGGGCATCCTGCCCGGCGGAACATTGCACAATATCGTAGTCACCGGCCCGGTCGGCCAACCCGTTCCGTCGCACTTTGGTTTTCTCGGCGGGAAGGGTCCCAAAACCGCCGTGCTGGAGATGGCCGCCGCCGCTGGATTACGCCTGGTGCCGCGTGAGTGCCGCGATCCTTTGGTCACCACCACCTTTGGTGTGGGCGAATTGATCAAGGCCGCGCTTGATGCCGGTGCGGAACGCGTGCTGATCGGCTGTGGAGATTCCGGCACCAACGACGGCGGCGCAGGAATGGCGCAGGCGCTGGGTATACGCCTGCTGGACAACACTGGAAAGGAGATTGGACGGGGCGGCGGGGCGCTGGACAGGCTGGCGCGGATTGATCTCTCGGGGCGTGATCCACGCATTGATCAGATACACATCGATGTGGCGTGCAACTGGCACAACGTGTTGTGTGGCCCCAATGGAGTGGCGCGCGTGTTCGGCCCGCAAAAGGGCGCCTCGCCGGAGACCGTCGAACGACTCGCTGCAGCGCTCGATCGTTATGCCGGTGTACTCAAGGATACAACAGGGATTGATGTGCGTGGCATGCCGGGTGGCGGCGCTTCCGGGGGTCTGGGTGCGGGGTTATGCGCTTTGCTCGGCGCGCGATTGCATTCACGTTATGAGATTGTGATGCAATACCTGGAATTGGATAGCCTGCTGGCTCAGGCCGATGTGGTATTCACCGCAGAGGGATCGATTGATTTTCAAACCCCGCGCGGAAAAATTCCCGCCGAGGTCGCGCGTCGCGCCAAGAAATACGGACTCCCGGTGATTACTCTGGCGGGAACTATCGGCAAAAATGCTTGCGTCAATCTGGAATGTGGCATCGATGCCTATACGAGCATTATGGAGGCCCCCTGCACCCTTGCCGACGCCATTGAAAATGCCCCTCGCCTTTTGGAGGAGGCGACGGAGCATGTTATGCGAATGATTTTGATAGGTACGCACCTAGAACCCAAGACCACTTTTTTACCGCAACGAGCCATTGTGGGCCAGCGGGCGACGGCGTAAAAGCGGTGGCACCTGCGTGCCCTATGCCACATTTTCCGCGAGATTAAGGACAATATGGAACGGAGGAGTAAACACATGAACGGAACCACCACCATCGACAACAAAGAATCCCAGAGACATTTAGGTTTTCTACACCGTATCGCAGAGGCAAACGGTGTGCCGGACGAGGAAGTGGAAAAAATTTATAACGCAGAATTGGAAAAGCTTAAGGATGGAGCGCGAGTGAACACCTTTCTTCCGGTACTTGCGGGCAGTAAGACGAGGGAAATCCTACGACGTAGGAATGCACCCTCTTAACTATTGTGCCAAAGGGATATACCCGCCATTCATCCTCAAGCATGAGGCTTAATCAACGCTGTTAGGAGAATTATTTTGATGTCGGAGTTGATAAAAATCCCCATGATAGATCTGCTTGCCAGGTTCAGTATCGACATCATCGCCATGCTGCTGTTGATCTTCGGCATGTATTATAAGCGCTACAGTGACAAAGAATTGGTCACTGCGGCCGCATTGTTCAATGTCTTTGTTTTTTCGGTACTTACGGTCCTTTCGAGCGTGGAGTTCAGCCTGGCCGCCGGATTCGGCCTGTTCGCGATTCTCGCCTTGTTTACGCTACGTTCGGAGCAGATCACCAAGATCGAGATCACCTATTTTTTCGGCAGCGTAGCCATCGCCGTTATCTGCTCGGTACACGGCACAACGATTCCATTTGTCGCTGCCGTCACTGCGCTCGTTCTACTCGGCGCTTACATCATCGACCACCCGCGAATTCTCAGCTCGGTCGATGGTATCAAGATAACGCTCGACAAAATTGATGCTCACGCGCTATCCGACCCTGCGCTTATGCGCACCAATCTTTCCGAACGTCTCGGCGTTGAGGTGATGTACTACCAGATTATCTCCTTTGATTACGTCAACGACATGGCGCGCATCAATGTTTATTACCGAAAACGTTGAGGATTATCTGATGATTTATGTCGACAACTCAAATGTATCCATAATCAAATTACCGCCCCCACAGGGCGGCAGAACTAATACATTGGAGTCGCCGATTTCCGGTTTCGCCAAAAAATGGCTCGTCAATCCATTCAGCCCGGTAGGACTCAGGCAACTAAACTCCAAGGCGGCAATGCTCGAACGGCTCGACAACAAATACGTGGTTCGTGAAACGGTGTTACGTCAAGCCGTTACTGAATTGTCAGGCCATTTCGACATACTTGAAATTGGCGGAAAGCGAAGTTTTATTTATGAAACATATTATTTCGACGACCATAAAAATACCAGCTACTTCGACCACCATCAGGGGCGCCGCCAGCGCTTCAAAGTGCGCGTGCGCAAATACACAGATGCACAAATCTGCTTTGTCGAAATAAAGCTCAAGGATAAACGCGGTATCACCGTCAAGAAGAGGATGGACTATGCAGTCGACAAATACGGCGTACTCGATGAAGAAGCCTGGGCACACATTCATTCCGCATACCGCGATCTCTATGGGCGCGACTTTGATTATGTGCTCATGCCTGCAATTGAAGTTCGCTACCAGAGAATTACCTTGGTAGCAAAAGACGGTGGTGAACGCATGACGATTGATTTTGGCCTGTCTTTTTCAGGGAATAATAGATCATACTCTATTGACGAAGGTACATTCGTCGTCGAAACAAAATCCGCTAATGGCAACGGAATCGCAGATAAAATATTGCGCGGATTGCACCAGCATCCAACCAAGCGTTGTTCGAAATACTGCGTTGGTATGGCTGTTCTTCAGCAAGTACAAAAGCACAATAAGTTTCTTCCAGCACTCCGAAAATTGAGTGCCACCCAGCACTTACGACACAGTGATTCGTTCGTGGCCGACGACAACGTCAATTCAGCATTAAAGATAAACCCCTGAATGGAGCAATATCATGAGACGTTCAATTTCCATACTGGCTGTTTTTGTAATCACAGGCAGCCTTCTTCAGACGACAAACAGCGTGGCAAAAACACCGCGCCTGATAGAGAATAGTCGATTCACTATCTCTCCGGTAAAGGTAAATGAAATCCATATCAGTGAACTTTCCGGACTGGCATGGGATGAAGACGAACGGTTGTTGTATGCGGTTTCCGACAAGGGGAAAATTTTTCATTTCCGCTTGAATCTGGAAGGAAGCAAGATTATGGCAATGGAGCCGGTTTATGCGGCCTCTCTAGGCGACAATGAAGGAAAAGCTTCGCACCAACGTCTTGATGCGGAAGGACTGACCGTTTTAAACGCCAACAATGGCAAATCGAACGATACCGAACTGGTTGTCGTTGTGGAAGGAGTCGCGCCACGCATCATTCGCTTCAATCCTTCAGGCGCAATGCTGGGAGAGATTCCGGCACCACCGCCGCTCGACGAACCGGGAAATTATCGTGGGTCGAACAAGGCGTTGGAATCGGTCACTTATAATGAAAAGTATGGGCTGATTACAGCACCTGAATTGCCTCTGGCGAATCGGCCGAAAGACCTGCACACGGTATACGCCAGAGATCGGCATTGGTCATTTGCCGCGCATCCCGTCAAAGATAGCCGCATCAAGGCGTTGGAAATGCTGCCAGACGGTAACCTGCTTGTGCTGGAACGTTCATTTACGGGATCGACTAAACCGCTGGTGGTGAGTCTGCGATACGTAAATCTTGCGGGTTGCCCAGTGGATGGCGTATGTGCTGTAGAAGACCTGGTCATATTTTCCGAGGGCCTCGACAATTTTGAAGGGCTGACACATATTGGCAATCATCGTTTCTTGATTGTCAGTGACCACGGCAAGAAAGACCCACAGCGCACAACCTTCATGCTGTTTACCCTTCAGTATTAAACACAATCAACCTTCGAAAGAGACCCTGCAGGCCGCAGGTACACAGGGTGCGTCGCACGCGCTTCGCCTATCTTCCCCTGTGTGCCTGTTTGAGTAGCTCATCTATCTCTGGATTTATTAACCGGCTTTCAGTACAGGCATGGTTGAGATAAGGTTATCCATCATTGCCTGGGCAATTTCCGCGCTTTCCAGTTGCGCCAGAGTTAGCACAGGTAACCCTGTCGCAGCGTGGATCTCGCGTATCGCCAATGGAGAAAGTGTCAGCAGGCCACTAACGCCGATCACCGGTGCCTGGTGCTGCAGTAGCCATTCCACGCCCGCCGCGCCACCCATCGCATCGCTGGCAGCGAAAAGCACGCCGTCGATGTTCGCCAGGAAACTGTGAGAGCTCATCAAGTGGCCAGTTTCCTGCTGGAACAGACCATCGGCGACTTCCAGAACGATGACGTCCACGCCGTGGCGGCCGAGTTCGTGAATAAGCTGGCCGGCAATCTGTTCCACTTTGTCGCTGGACAGGAGATAAGTGGAGGGAACACCCGCGTCAATGAAATCGAGTACCTGCGTGGCACCGGAATCACGCATCAACCAAGTGTCTCTGCCCGAGCCAGTGCCGGTGATCTTGGCAGCGCCCACCTTGAAGCCCGCCCGCACCAGGCCCTTGATGAAATAAGCGGCCGTAGTGGTTTTGCCCGCGTTCATGGACGTACCGACTATCGCGATAGTGGGCGGAGGGTTGGCGTGGTAAGCGCCTCTGGGTAATGCCCAGTCGGCCAGGTTGAGCACCTGACGGTTGCGGTCACCGACCAAGCCTAGAGGTGTGATGGCGGTGGGGCTGCCGGTCTTGCCGTAACGGTGAACAACTTGGGAGGCAATACCGCCCGAGGCGGCCAGATGACATGGGCCGAGATGGTCAGGCACTATGGCTTCATATTGGTCTGGGGCATAACGATTGCCGTAGACGACGGTGATGAGATCTCCGGTAAAGAGCTGCGAGCGGCGGCCATCGGTGAGTTCCAGGCACTTGTGCTGTCCCACCTTGTCCACGCGTGCGAGTATCAGGTCACCGGGGCGGGGTACGGTGTCGTCCAGCAAGGTTACCATCGCCTCGCGGGGTAGGCGACGCGTAGTGAAAGCGATTTTGACCAAGGTGTTTTCTTTGGGAAATAATTGCGTAACGTCGTTGTGTTCCATCTCTTCTTTCTCCATGTTTATGACAATGAATTCTCTCTATTTCAGGTACTGCTTGCTGCGCGAGATCTGTAATGACCAAGACACGGAATACACTGTAGACATTTTTCGCTGCGATGATAATTGGGATGTGTCCGCAGCAGAATCAGGGTTTACCTCTATAAATAAGCACCATTTCCACCAATTTTGACAAGCCGCCAGCCCGCATTTTTTCCATGACCTTAGTGCGATGTACCTCAACAGTCTTGATGCTGATATTGAGATCGGCGGCGATTTGCTTGTTGAGTTGGCCCGCCACAACATGCTCCATTACCTCGCGCTCCCTTGTTGTGAGCAATGCAATGCGGGCGGAGATGGTGGCGTATTCCGCATTATAGAGGCGTGCTTCCTCATCTTTGCCGAGCGCCTCTTGAATACGGTCAAGCAATAACTGGTCGTTGAAGGGCTTTTCGATGAAATCAACCGCCCCGGATTTCATCGCCCGCACGGCCATTGCAACATCCCCATGGCCGGTAATAACGATAATCGGTATAGGGTCGCGGTTGATGGCGAGTTTCTCTTGCAGTTCCAGGCCGCTCATGCCTTGCATGCGCACGTCCACCACGAGACAACCTGGCTTGGCGGGGTCGTAATTGGCGAGAAAATCCGCTGCCGAAGGATAGGTTTCGACATGCAATCCGATTGACTCTATCAGCCAGCACAATGAGCTGCGCATAGCCGGATCGTCATCGACTATAAATACAGTGGATTTATTACTCATAAGGCATACTCTC
>CAMTYI010000090.1:0-2564 GCA_947085925.1 uncultured Gammaproteobacteria bacterium | reverse complement strand
CGCTTTCCTGCATGCTGGTGGATGTTGATCACTTCAAAAAGGTCAACGATAGCTACGGCCATCAGATTGGTGACCAGGTGTTGCGTGAAATCGCCGCCGTGATCCGCTCGCAATTGCGCGGCGGTGATGTGCTGTCACGCTATGGCGGCGAAGAATTTTCCGCACTGTTGGCGCAGACCGGTGCCGAAGGCGCAGCCGAGGTCGCCGAGCGTGTGCGAAAAAACGTGGCGGAGCACCGCTTCACCCTGCCCGGTGGCGGGCAGTTCGGCGTAACCATCTCCATCGGAATCGCCACCTATAATCCGGAGTACGACCCCAGCGCCGCCAAAATGAACGGTGATATCCTCATCGGTCATACCGACCGAGCCCTTTACGACGCCAAGTCTGCGGGCAGAAACCAGGTAATAAGCGCAGGGGATGTGTCGGCGGCTGAGCCGGAGGCGTGGTGACCGGCGTAAAGTTGCTCCCCCGGAAATTGCACGATAGCTATTGACTGTGGAGTACACTCCACGCTTTACGATATCCATCCTTTTCATCTGATGGAGTCGCGTTATGTCACACATTCCCAAGCACGCTCGCTCGAAAAAAATCGCCTCGTGGGCAGGCATTCTCTGCATCGCATGTTGCGCTGTGCCGATCATAGGCATAGTGATGGGTTCGGCGGCACTCGCCGGGCTTGCCGTCTACACGGAAAGGGCTGTTCTGGTGATACTGATAGGTGTTACTGCCTTGCTCACCTATCAATTCTTTGCCCGAAAAAAGCCTGGCTCTTGTGGTATGGATTGTAGCTGTCGGCCTGAATCTACCCGTGCGAGCCAACCCAAAAAAGACGAGGCGCCTTAACCGCACGCGGCAGGTTTTCCGCTTCCCTTGTCGACCTCAATGCAATCCGGCAGGCCATTGCTTGCGCCACACGCGCCCGTGCATGCTTGATGTATCTGGAGAAGCGCGGCCTTGAATGACATGAGCTCGACGAGTTTTTCCTCGATGGAGATAATCTTGTCTGCGAGACGTTCAGGCAACCCATCACAACTGCCACCTTGCAATAACAGGCGAATTTCCTGCAACGTGAAGCCGCATTTTTTGAGCATCTGTATCTGGCGCAGGCGCTCAAGTATTTCCAGAGAATAATATTTGTAGTTATTGTCTACGTTTTGCTTCATGCCCATTTTGAACAGGCCGAGCTTTTCGTAATAGCGGATTGTATCGCGCGATAACTGAGACCTCTTTGAAAGTTCACCGATTAACATGATCATTTCTCGATAAAAATTGCAGATGATGCATGGCTGTTTCTACCCTCCGGCGTTAGATAGCTACATTCGATGCAATGCCCTTCGGTTATTGCATTCTATTGTGTTTGGTTTTTTAGTGCGCCGCTCCTTTAAGCTACGGAGTTGGATGTGATTATGAAAGATACCATTTGCAATTCATCAATATAATTTTTTCCGATTTTAACAGCCCCAATTTCATGGGAGAATACGGCAAATTCGGCTGAAGAGTAGAGGCTGATTGCTCGCTTATTTGTAGCTAACACAGTGAGATTAACTTGCCTTAAACCAGCGATGTTTTTTGCCAGAGACATGGCCTCGTTAACCAAGGCTTTGCCGATGCCTTGCCCAGATGCAAACGGGTGGACAAACATGCGAAATAAAAGCGCTTTATGTTTCATTTTTGAGCGAGGGTCACGCTCTAAACTCACCGTTCCGACAAGTTCCGAATTAACGAAAGCCCCCAATGTAAAGCTTTCGTTTGTAAATTTTGTTTGAATTTGAGGTGTGGGCTCATCTTCAATGGAGATCCTGAAAAATATGTCTTGCTCTACAAGTGCATTGCGCCATAGCGCACTGTAATGAACGTTATCTGTTTCCAGAAGAACCCGAATATTCACGGGACACCTATCGTTAGATAGCTTGGCAACAGCCTTGCCAAGAAATGCGGACGAGGCTGGGCAAAGACCTGAAAACTGAGGTGTGGCCTGAATAGCAGAAGGAGCAGTTACACGAGGAACTGTCACAAAGCCTAGCTTGGCAAATAACTCGGAAGCGGTAGTGGTTAGCAGGAATATAAATTCGACACCCTGTTCTGCGGCAAAGCGCTCGACAAAAACGACTAATTCACGCGCAAGACCGCGACAGGTGGGAAGCACGGCGAGTGATCGAAGCAAGGCAGCAGCGCCAAAGAGTTCGACCCCGATCACTGCAAGGAGTCCAGACTCGGACCGAATGCCAAAAAAATGTGGTGACTGTGACGAAGAAATATCAGAGACGGGCAAGCCACACTCTGCAAGAAGTGGCACGATTTCTTTTAGTTCCAGTAGCGGTTCGATGTGGGTGACCATTCAGATTTTCCAACTAAAAGTAGACATCACTTCCAACCAGAGCTGGGGCACGTTTTAATTCAAAAGCGCAAAAGGGGTCACTACCCAATACTGTTCGGTTAGATTCTTTTTTCATATATTTTCCTTGGCGGCACAGGTAGCGGTGCGAGCAATTGTGGCGAGAAGTTTGTTTTGGTGTTGCGCGCAACTGAACGGTTGTGACTTGTATACGGCGAATGGCGCGGCT
>CAMTYI010000089.1:0-4259 GCA_947085925.1 uncultured Gammaproteobacteria bacterium | reverse complement strand
TCCGATCTACGTTTATCACCGCAGACAGCTACCTCAAGCAGAAAATTAATCCTGAATACCTGCGCTACTACTACGCTGCCAAGCTTAACGGCACGGTGGAGGACATCGACCTGAATCTGGAAGATTTCGTGGCGCGGGTAAATTCCGATTTGGTGGGCAAGTACATCAATATTGCCAGCAGAGCCAGTGGCTTTATCACCAAACACTTTGGTGGCTCTATCCAGGCATTACGTGATGAACCGCTTCAGTTACTCATAAATGAAACGCGAGGCCGTGTATCAGCGGCATACGAGGACAGGGATTACACCAAAGCCGTCCGCGAAATCATGTCGCTTGCTGATCATATCAATGCCGATTTTGATTCTTCTAAACCATGGGAAAAAGCAAAAAAACTGGATGACGCAGGCTCAAAAGAACTGCTTCATATCATCTGCTCTAAAGCACTGCATGGTTTTAAAGCCATGTCTTTGATGCTCCTGCCGGTACTGCCCAAAACCGCACGAGCTGGGCTTGGCCTTTTCCGCGCTGGAAATAATCCACAGTGGCATGACATCGGTTTATCTCGCGAACAGGAAATAAACTCCTACCAGCACCTAATGACACGCCTTGATCCCAATTTGATCGAAGCTATGGTCGCGGCCAACCAGAAAAGCCTGAAACCCATCACCGAATCGCATTCTCTGGCGCGCCACGCAGAGGCGCAGCAGCATGCTATCGCGCCGATTGCCGAAACCATCTCCATCGACAGCTTCAGCAAGATAGATTTGCGCATAGCGAAGATCGTCAACGCCGAGCATGTAGAAGGCGCGGAAAAACTGCTGCGCCTGACGCTGGACATCGGCGAGGAGAATACGCGCACTGTATTCGCGGGCATCAAGTCGGCTTACGATCCGGAAAATCTCAAGGGAAGAATGACCGTGGTAGTGGCCAACCTCGCGCCGCGCAAGATGAAGTTCGGCGTCTCCGAAGGCATGGTGCTGGCAGCCGGACCGGGCGGCAAGGAGATATTCCTGCTCTCACCCGATGAAGGCGCACAACCGGGAATGCGGGTGAAATAAGCCTAAAAGCAATGATTAACTTACAGGCATCACTGTAGGGTGCGCCGTGCGCACCAAATTTATTTGCCAGGCCATGGTGCGCACGGCGCACCCTACATGGTATTGACCGAGCAGATACTATGACTGAATACCTGCTCATCCTCGTCAGCACCGTGCTGGTGAACAACTTCGTGCTAGTGAAGTTTCTTGGTCTGTGCCCGTTCATGGGCGTGTCGAAGAAGCTGGAGACCGCCATGGGCATGGGGCTGGCCACGACGTTTGTGCTGACGCTGTCCTCGGTAAGCAGTTACCTGGTCAATGAATACCTGCTGGCGCCGCTGGAGTTGGAATACCTGCGCACTATCGCCTTCATCATGGTGATCGCGGCAGTGGTGCAGTTTACCGAGATGGTGGTACACAAGACCAGCCCGGTGCTGTATCAGGTGCTGGGCATTTTTCTGCCGCTGATCACCGTCAACTGCGTGGTGCTAGGCGTGGCGCTGCTCAATGTGCAGGAGCAGCATGGTTTTCTCCGGTCCGCGCTGTACGGCTTCGGCGGCGCGGTCGGTTCGTCCATGGTACTGATCATGTTCGCCGCGATGCGTGAACGCATTATCGTCGCCGATGTGCCGGTGGCCTTCAGAGGGCCAGCGATTGCGCTGGTGACGGCGGGGCTGATGTCGATGGCGTTCATGGGCTTTTCAGGTTTGGTTAGAGGTTAGCGAGTGCTCGCAGCAATCGTTGCATTAGGCGCCCTGGCGGCTGCATTCGGCCTGATACTGGGCTACGCCGCGATCCGCTTCAAGGTCGAAGGTGACCCGCTTGCCGAGAAAATCAACGCCATCCTGCCGCAAACGCAGTGTGGCCAGTGCGGCTATCCCGGCTGCCGTCCCTATGCCGAGGCGATAGCTAAGGGTGAAGCGGACATCAATCAGTGCCCGCCCGGCGGCGAGGCCGGTGTCGTCAAGCTGGCTGACCTGCTGGGCCGCGACCCCAAGCCGCTGACCGCGGAACACGGCCAGGTCAAACCCAAGATGGTGGCGGTTATTGATGAGTCCATCTGCATCGGCTGCACGCTGTGCATCCAGGCCTGCCCGGTGGATGCCATCCTTGGCGCGGCCAAGCAAATGCACACCATCATCGCCAAGGAATGCACCGGCTGTGAGCTGTGTGTCGCGCCCTGCCCCGTCAACTGCATTGAGATGGTGCCGCTCCAACCGAGTATCGCGCAGTGGACATGGATTTTTCCTGATGAGCAATCGGCAAAAGGCGCACACGGGTGATCCGGCGCCTGTGGAAATTCAACGGCGGCGTCCATCTGCCAGCACACAAAGAGGAATCCACTCATCACCCGGCGCGGCGAGCGCCCCTGCCCAAACGGTTGATCCTGCCGCTGCACCAGCATATTGGCGAATCCGCCGAGGCTATCGTTAAAGTCGGCGATCGGGTGCTAAAGGGGCAAATGATTGCGCACGCCAAGGGTTTTGTCAGCGCGCCGGTACATGCCCCCAGCTCTGGAGTCGTGGTCGAGATCGGTGATTTTCCCGTGCCTCATCCTTCGGGCCTGAGCGCTCCCTGTATCGTCATCGAAACCGACGGCGCAGACCTATGGGCTCCACTTCAGTCACACGGCGATTTCACGCAGCTCGATCCCAGCGCGTTACGCAACATCATCCGCGAGGCGGGCATTGTAGGCTTGGGCGGCGCGGGATTCCCCTCATTTATCAAGCTCAACCCCGGCCCCGGCAAGGTGGTCAACACCCTGATACTCAACGGCGTGGAGTGCGAACCTTATATCACCTGCGACGACATGTTGATGCGCGAACGTGCGCCGGACATCATCGCGGGTCTGCGCATCATCCGCCACGCCCTGCGCGCGCGCGAGTGCGTCGTCGCACTTGAGGACAACAAGCCCGACGCCTATGCGGCGATGTGCGCCGCTGCGGTGGGGACGGACATCCAGGTGGTGCAGGTGCCGACTATATATCCGGCAGGCGGTGAAAAACAGTTGGTCAAGGTGCTCACCGGCATGGAAGTGCCGAGCAACGGGCTGCCGATTCACATCGGCGTGGTGTGCCAAAACGTAGGCACCGCCGCAGCAGTATATCGCGCAGTGGAATATGGCGAGCCGCTGATCTCGCGTTACATGACCATCACTGGCGGCAATATTAGCCAGCCGCGTAATCTGGAGGTGTTGATCGGCACGCCGGTGAAGAATCTGCTCGACGAGTGCGGCTGGAATCCCGGCACACTGGAGCGCCTGCTCATGGGCGGGCCGATGATGGGCTTCGCACTGCCTGGCGATAGCGTGCCGGTGATCAAGACCACCAACTGCATCCTGGCCATGACCGCCGCCGACAGCCAGCCGCAACGGCCCGTGATGCCGTGCATCCGTTGCGGAGCATGCGCGGATGCCTGCCCGGTCAACCTGCTGCCGCAACAGCTCTACTGGCACGCCCACGCCAAGGATCTGGACAAGGTGCAGGAATATAATCTGTTTGACTGCATTGAGTGCGGCTGTTGTTCCTATGTGTGTCCGAGCAATATCCCGCTAGTACACTATTACCGCTATGCCAAGACCGAGATCTGGGCCAGGGAGCGCGAAAAACAGAAGGCCGAGGCCGCCCGCCTGCGCTACGAATTTCGCCTGCAACGCATCGAGCGCGAAAAGGCCGAGCGCGCGGCAAAGCATACGCAGAAAATGGAAGAACTGACCGCAGCGCCTGCAGACCCCTCCGACACCAAAAAGGCAGCCATCGTGGCGGCGATGGAGCGGGCACAGGCGAAGCGCGAAGAAATGAAGGGTGGAGAATGAAAAAGAAAAGGAGTAACTCCATTTCCAAGCCAAATACCGCCCTCTCCCCAGCCCTCTCCCGCCTTGCGGGAGAGGGGGTAAATCGAATTACTGGCTTGGCACCTGATTCCCGACCACTGGCACAATGCAACTAAAAACCCCCAGCTCCCCACACGCACACATGCCGACATCGGTCTCCACCGTCATGCTGCGTGTGGTGTATGCACTCATCCCCGGACTTGCCGCCTATATCTGGTTTTTTGGCTGGGGAGTGGTCATCAATATCCTGTTCGCCGTTGTTGTCGCGCTGGGCTGCGAGGCGGCGATGCTGGCGATGCGCGATAAACCGCTCAAACCCTTCCTGACGGATGGCAGCGCATTGGTCACCGCCGTATTGCTCGCCATCTCCATCCCGCCGCTCTCGCCAT
>CAMTYI010000088.1:0-21813 GCA_947085925.1 uncultured Gammaproteobacteria bacterium | reverse complement strand
ATACAAAACATCAGTAAAAAATGGACGATGCCGATTAGAGACTGGAAAGCGGCGCTCAATCGTTTTACTATCCAGTTTGATGAACGGATGCCACAACATTAATGAATTCCGTTTACACAAAATTCAGGACACCCTCGTAAACACCCCTGCAAGGTTTGCCGCAAGGCGGAAGTATATTGCCGCAGGATACGAACTCTCCCCTCTCTTTGTCATGTAACTCCTTGTTTTAATATACCATCTAAGTTTTGGCACAAACTCTGCATTGATCCTTGGCAGGTATGGTAAGGATGGAGGCTGGCGATGCCAATTAATCTCGACAAAGCATTAGGAATATATCCACAAGCGCTTGCTCTGCGCGCGCGCCGCGCGGAAGTTCTGGCGGCCAATATGGCTAACGCGGATACGCCGAATTACAAGGCCAAGGATATTGACTTCAAGGCGGCGCTGGATCAGGCCAGGGATCAATCAAGCAGTGGTTCTTCCGTTTTGATGCGTACCCATGCGACCCATTTGTCCTCTGGTTTAGATCTCGCGTCGGGGTCGATGAAATACCGTGTTCCGGAGCAGTCGTCACTGGATGGCAATACGGTGGATACGGAGACAGAGCAGGCTGAATTTACCCGTAATGCGATTCAGTATCAGGCCACACTCACTTTTCTCAATGGCCGCATCAGAGGTTTGATGACGGCGATCAGGGGAGATTAATTCATGTCTTCTTTTAAGATATTTGACATTGCAGGTTCGGGAATGAGCGCGCAGTCGCTGCGCCTCAACGTGACGGCCAGCAATCTGGCCAATGCCGAGAGTATCAGCGGTAATGCGGCGGGTGTGTATAGGGCGCGCGAGCCGGTCTTTTCGGCGGTGATGGATAAGCTGGCCGGTGATGATGCGGCCAGTGTGCGTGTGTTGGGTGTGGTTGAAAATGACGCGCCGGTGCAAAGTCGTTATGAGCCGGGTCACCCGCTGGCGGATGCGCAGGGTTATATCTATCTGCCGAATGTGAATGTGGTTGAGCAAATGGCCAATATGATTTCTGCCTCACGCTCTTATCAGAACAACGTGGAGGTGATGAATTCCTCCAAACAACTGTTGCTGGCAACGCTGAGGCTGGGCCAGTAAATAAGTCGCCAAAGGAGAAAAGTTATGAGTACAAAAATTGATACCGGTACGTTGGAAAGCCTGGGCCTAGCGAAGAAACCTGAGCAGACGGTCAAAAAAGATCGTCTGGGACAGGATGAATTTTTGAAGTTGATGGTTACCCAATTAAAGAATCAGGATCCCATGAAACCCATGCAGAATGGTGAATTCATGGGCCAGATGGCGCAGTTTAGTGCCGTGACGGGAATTAAAGAATTGCAAACTTCATTCAGTCAGTTTGCAACTGCAATGCAATCCAACCAGGCGCTACAGGCCTCGGCGCTGGTGGGCCGGTCGGTGCTGGTGCCGGGCGAGGCGGGCGTGCTGGCGCAAGGCGGAAATCTGGGTGGCGCGGTGGATTTGCCTGCCAGCACCTCGGGTGTTTCGTTGACGGTATATGACCAGTCGGGCCAGGTGGTCAGGCGGATGGAAATGGGGCCGCAGCCAGCGGGGCTGACCAGCTTCACATGGGATGGCAAGACCGATGCGGGTGATACCGCGCCAGCAGGAAAATACAAGGTCGCTGCCAGCGCGGTGATGGAGGGCAAGACGGCGGCTGTTGACACGTTGATGTCTGCGAAAGTTGAGAGTGTCACGCTCGGACGGGGCGCTCAGGGACCAACGCTGAATGTAACTGGACTGGGTCCGCTGGAGTTGTCCAACGTCCGGCAGATTATGTAATTAGAGTTTTACAAGAGGATAAACGATATGCCATTTCGTATTGCTTTAAGCGGTATTAACGCAGCATCAGCCGAACTGAAAGCCATAGGCAACAACATTGCCAATGCCAGTACGACCGGATTCAAAAAATCGCGTGCCGAATTTGCGGACGTTTATGCAACAAGCAACCTGGGCATTTCCCAGAATGCCACCGGCAGCGGTGCGCGCGTGGCGGCGGTGGCGCAGCAATTTACTCAGGGGAATATAGGGTTTACCAACAATAATCTCGATCTTGCCATTAACGGGCAGGGCTTCTTTGTGTTGAGCGACGGAGGCGTGCCCGCCTACACCCGCTCCGGTGCGTTTCAGGTGGATCGTGACGGCTATATAGTCAACAGTCAGAATCAGCGTTTAACGGCGTATCAGGCCGATGTGAATGGCAACATCACCGGCTCCCGTGGCGACTTGCAGTTAAGCACATCGGATATCTCGCCGCGCTCGTCGACGGCTGTCACTGTAGCCGCCAATCTCAATGCCAACGCCACACCGTTTGCACCATACCCAGCCCTGCCGGCATTTGATCGCACCGATCCGACGAGCTACACCAATTCAACCGCAGTGACCCTCTACGATTCTCTGGGTAACGCGAATCTCGGTACGATGTACTATCGTAAAACAAGCAATGCCAACGAGTACGAATCTCATCTATGGATGACCAATGGTGCCGGCACGCCGATTGAGGTTGTCCCGAATGGTAATGTCGCGGGGCAGCCCGCCAATCTGACTTTTTCGTCTACTGGTGGCATCACATCAGTCACACCTTCTCTGGCGGGCGCGCTGACAGTCGATTACGCCCCGGTTAATCCGCAGACCGGCGCGGCGAACATGTCATTCGATGTGAATTATTCCAAAACTACACAGTATGGCAGTCCTTTTGGCGTCAACGCTCTTACGCAGGATGGCTTTGCCACGGGGCGCTTGAGCGGGATTGATATCAGTGACACAGGGGTGGTGCAGTCACGTTATACCAATGGCCAGTCGCGTGCGCTGGGACAAGTTGCTTTGGCCAATTTCAGCAATCCTCAGGGGCTGCGCCAGTTGGGCGACACCGCCTGGGGTGAAACCTATGATTCGGGTGCGGCACTGGTTGGTCAGCCGGGTGGAGGTAGCCTGGGGCTGGTGCAATCGGGTGCGCTGGAAGGTTCTAACGTGGATCTCACCGAACAATTGGTCACCATGATTACGGCACAACGTAACTTCCAGGCCAATGCGCAGGTGATCACTACCGCAGATGCGATTACCCAGACCATTATCAATATCCGTTAATGATAACTAATCGCGAGCGATAACCATGGACCGCATGCTTTATGTCGCAATGTCCGGTGCCAAGCAGACCATGCTGGCGCAGGCGGTGAATACCAATAATCTGGCGAATGTGAATACCACAGGATTTCGTGCCGATCTTGAGGCGTTTCGTAGTCTGCCGGTGTATGGCCCAGGCTACCCCAGCCGGGTGTATGCGCAGACGGAAAGGCCGGGCATGGATTTGCTTGCCGGGACATTTTCCACCACCGGCCGTGAACTTGATGTGGCGGTTAATGGTGAGGGATGGATCGCCGTGCAGGACGCTGATGGCAAAGAAGCATACACCCGTGCCGGTGATTTGCGTGTGACAGTCAATGGTCGGCTGGAGACTGGCGCGGGACGTGCGGTGATGGGTAACGGTGGACCGATTGCCGTGCCGCCCTTCGAGAAAATGGAGATCGGTGCCGATGGTACGATCTCGATCAGACCTGTAGGACAGGCGGCGAATGCATTGGTAGTGGTGGACAGAATCAAGTTGGTTAAGCCGCCGCAAGGACAGATGGAAAAAGGCACGGATGGTCTGATGCGCGTCAAGGATGGGAAGGATGCCGTAGCGGATGCGACGGTACAGTTGTCCAGCGGTGTACTTGAGTCGAGCAATGTCAACGCCATAGAGGCGATGGTGAGGATGCTCGAATTGGGGCGTCAGTTCGAAACGCAGATCAAGATGATGCGCGCCGCGCAGGAAAACGACGCCGCTTCGGCGCAGTTGATGAGAATGGGTTAGGAATCTTTCACAATTTCTCTTTCAGCATGAGAAGGCGTGATCCACGAAAGACACGAAAAGCACGAAAAGCACGAAAAAATGGGTAGTGGGATTTTTCATGAAAATGAGCCTGGGTTTGTCAGGTATATTCGAAAGAAATAATTGAAAGGATTGCGCCATGAGGATTTTTCGTGCTTTTCGTGTCTTTCGTGGACGGATTTGTAACATCAATATTTGAACCAGAATTTTTTATTTAAAAAGGAACACACAATGAATCCCGCACTATGGATTGCCAAGACCGGCCTTGATGCACAGCAGACGCGCATGGCGGTAATCTCCAACAACCTGGCCAACGTCAACACCACCGGCTTTAAGCGGGGCAGGGCAGTGTTCGAAGATCTGCTTTACCAGAATGTGCGCCAGGTGGGCGCGCAAAGTACTCAAGAGACAGCATTGCCATCCGGCTTGATGCTCGGTACTGGCGTGCGCACGGTAGCCACGGAAAAGCTGTTTACGCAAGGCAATATCGTGCAAACCGGCAACCCCCTGGATATGGGGATTCAGGGGCGCGGTTTTTTCCAGGTGCTCACGCCGGATGGCACGCTGGGGTACACACGTGATGGTTCATTTCAGGTGAATGCGCAAGGGCAACTTGTTACCGCTAGCGGCTACGTTGTGCAGCCCGCGATCAGCATTCCTGAAAATTCGCAGAGCATCACCGTAGGCTCCGATGGCACGGTGGGCGTGCTGTTGCCGGGTTCAACTGCGCCGACGCAGGTGGGGTCAATCCAATTGGCGGATTTCATCAATCCCGTCGGCTTGATGCCGGTTGGTCAGAATGTATACCGCGAGTCTGCCTCCAGTGGTTCTCCACAAACCGGAGCACCGGGTATAACAGGCTTGGGCACATTGGCACAGGGGTCGGTGGAAAGCTCCAATGTCAATGTTGTGGAAGAGCTGGTCAATATGATTGAAACCCAGCGTGCCTATGAAATGGATTCCAAGGCGATTGCCGCTGCGGATCAGATGTTGAAGTTTGTGACAAATAATTTGTAAGCGCTGTAGCCGACGGCAAGGATGTTGCATATTTCCAGGTGTCGACGGGTTTTTGGTGGGAAGAGAGATCACACATGAAGCAGATCAAGAAAAATTTGCTTGTCTTGATGGGGCTGCTGATGTTGGCGGGTTGCACCACCACGCCGCCGCAGAGTGATCCCGCCTATGCGCCGGTGCGTCCCGCCACGCCGCCGCCTGCCACGAAAAGCAATGGCGCCATTTATCAGGCAGGGTATGGGCTTGCGCTGTTCGAGGACAACAAGGCGCGCCGTGTCGGTGACATACTTACCGTGATACTGGTAGAGAAAACCGATGCCAGCAAGAAGGCGGGCACGAATTCCAAGAAGAAGACCGGGGTGGATGTTTCCGCTCCCGTCATTCTAGGGTCCGCACTGACGTTCGGTGCGCCGGGGCTGATTCCGCTGGCCAGCAATGTCAATAATGATTTGAGTGCCAAGCTGAACTCGGACCAGAATTTTTCGGGTCAAGGCGATAGCAGTCAAAGCAACAGCCTGAATGGACGTATCAGCGTTACGGTGTCCGAGGTCTTGCCTAATGGCAATCTGGTGGTGCGCGGTGAAAAGCTGCTGGCCATCAATCAGGGCAACGAATACGTGCGGTTTTCCGGAATCGTTCGCCCTGTCGATATTCAACGCGACAACACCTTGCTGTCGAGTCTGGTTGCGGATGCCAAAATCACCTACGCCGGTGATGGCGTGATTGCCGACTCGAATACTTCAGGATGGCTGGCGAGATTCTTTAACAGTGGTTGGTGGCCTTTTTAAAAAATGACAAGTTGGGTACATGAACGGCCCCTCGACAGGCTCAATGTGTAGGTTGGGTCAAGGAGCGCAAGCTCCGGACCCAACAAAATCATTGCTTCAGGCATTGCGCCCTTCACGGGTGCAATGTTGGGTTCGCTTCGCTTGACCCAACCTACTTTAAGTGAACAATTTTGGGGCTAATGGACAATCCGGGATGAATAGATTTTCCCTGAAATTACCGATACTGCTGTTCTGGCTGGTGTCATGGACCGGCTTTGCCCATGCCGAGCGCATCAAGGATGTCGCATCCGTGGATGGCGTGCGCGTCAACCAACTGGTGGGTTACGGTCTGGTGGTGGGGCTGGACGGCAGCGGCGATCAGACCACGCAAGCGCCATTCACCGTGCAAAGCATGAAAAGCATGTTGTCGCAATTCGGCATTGTTTTGCCGCCCACGGTGAATCCCCAGCTCAAGAATGTCGCGGCAGTTTCCATCCACGCCGAATTGCCGCCGTTTGCCAAGCCGGGACAGACTGTGGATATCACCGTCTCGTCACTGGGTAATGCCAAAAGCCTGCGCGGCGGCAGCCTGCTCATGACGCCGCTGAAGGGCGCGGATGGCCAAGTGTATGCCATCGCCCAAGGTAATCTGGCGGTGGGTGGCCTGGGCGTGTCGGGCAGCGATGGATCGAAAATCACAGTGAATGTTCCCAGCGTGGGACGCATCCCCAACGGCGCCACCGTGGAGCGTCCCGCACCCACCTCATTTGGCGAAGCTGATTCGCTGGTTTTTAACCTGCATATCTCCGACTTTACCACCGCCAAACGTTTGGCGGAATCCATCAACACCGCCATTGGCGCGGGTACGGCCCAACCGCTGGATGGCTCATCAATCAAGGTTGCCGCCCCACAGGATCAGGCGCAGCGCGTGGCATTTATATCCGTTCTGGAAAATCTGACGCTGGAGCCTGGCGAAGGTGCGGCCAAAGTAATCATCAACTCGCGTACCGGCACCGTGGTGATCGGCAGTCATGTGCGCGTCACACCTGCCGCCGTGTCGCATGGCAATCTGGTGGTCACTATCTCGGAAAGGCCGCGCATCAGCCAACCTGGCGCGTTCTCCGGCGGCTCCACAGTGGTTGTGCCTACCTCGGAGATTCAGGTTAAAGAGGAAAGCCGCCGCATGTTTTTGTTTGATCCCGGCGTGTCGCTGGGTGACATCGTGCGCGCTGTCAATCAGGTGGGTGCGGCGCCAGGCGATCTGGTGGCGATACTCCAGGCGCTGAAACAAGCGGGCGCGTTGCGCGCGGAATTGATTGTGATTTGAGGCTAAAAAAATGATACCCAGCCCAGACATCTACACCGACTTTCAAAGCCTCGCGCGCCTTCGTACCCAGGCGCGCGAAAATTCCCCCGAGGCATTGCGTGCCGTAGCCAAGCAGTTTGAGGGGATTTTTTTGCAGATGATGCTGAAAGGGATGCGCGAGGCCAGTCTTGGTGACGGCATCATGGATAGCGAGCAGACTGAGTTTTACCAGGGAATGTTCGATCAGCAATTGTCCACGACCCTCAGCCAGGGGCGCGGCATGGGGCTGGCGGATATGCTGGTGAAACAGCTTGGTGGTAATCTTCCTGCCGCGACAACGAAAAATGACAATAAAAATATTGCCGGGATGAGCACGTCACAGGATTTTCCGGCGGTAGCGGTGGCTTCATCACCGTCCTCATTCAATTCTCCCGAGGAATTTGTGAAATCACTTTGGCCCCACGCGCAGCAGGTCGGCAAGGAGCTTGGCGTTGCACCCTCGGCTCTGCTGGCACAGGCGGCGCTGGAGAGCGGCTGGGGGCAGTCGGTCATGCGCCATCCCGATGGTCGCAGCAGCCACAACCTGTTCGGCATCAAGGCCGATGCCCGTTGGCAGGGAGAGCGCCTCGTCATGCCGACGCTGGAGTATGCCGAGGGCAAGGCGGGCAGGCGTAACGAGCCATTCCGCGCGTATGATTCCTTCGCCGCCAGCTTCACCGATTATGCCAATTTTCTGCGTGCCAATCCGCGCTACGGTCAGGCATTGGCTGTGGCGGGTGATCCACAGGCGTTTGCCAATGCCTTGCAGAATGCGGGCTATGCCACTGATCCGGCCTATGCACGCAAGATCGGCGCGATTCTGCACGGCGACACCCTGAATGGCGCGCTCAAGATGTTAAACAGCAGGCCGATAACATGAACAGCAGGGACAGGTTACAAACCTGCCCCTGAGTAACTTAATGAGGTTTTGCCATGCCCGTGGGTGATTCACTTGCCATAGGTGTTTCCGGTCTGTTGACAGCGCAGCGCGCTCTGTCGACGGTGAGCCAGAACATCACTAACGTCAACACTGAAGGCTATAGCCGCCAACGTGTGGATGTCGTCACCAGCACGCCGCAATTTTCCGGCGATGGCTATGTGGGCACGGGCGTGGCAGTCGGCGGCGTGCGGCGTCTGTATGACGATTTTCTCACCACCCAGGTGCAAACGAACACGGCTTCCTTTCGCCAGACTGAAAATTTTTACACGCTAACCAGCCGCATCGACAACTTGTTGGCTGACCCTAAGGCAGGCCTCACGCCCAGCCTGCAAAGTTTTTTCAACGCCGTTCAGGGCGTCGCAAACGACCCAAGTTCAGGTGCGGCGCGTCAGGTGTTGCTGAGCGAGTCCGGCACGCTGGTTGATCGATTTCATTATATGGACCAGCGCCTTGGCGAGTTGCGTAACGGTGCAAATACCGAGCTGCAAAACCGCGTCACCGAAATTAACGGTCTTGCCCAGTCACTCGCCAGTGTAAACCGCGATATTTCTGTCGCCCCCGGCAGGGTGTCGGGAAACCTGCCCAATGATCTGCTTGATAAACGTGATACATTGATTGCGCAATTGTCGGAACGTGTCGCTGTCACCACCGTGCCGCAAGATGATGGCTCTCTTAATGTGTTTATCGGCAATGGACAGGCGCTGGTCGCCGGTTTCCGAGCGCAATCCCTGAGCGTGATGAGCAACCAGTTCGATGCGACGCGCCTGGAAGTCGGTTATCAAATGGGCACGGACACGATCAATATTTCGAATCAATTGAGCGGCGGAAAGTTGGGTGGCGTGCTCGATTTCCGCAACCGCGTGCTGGATGTGGCACAAAATACCCTGGGTCGCGTAGCGATTGGCCTGGCAGATAACTTTAATGACCAGCATAAGCTCGGCCAGGATTTGAAAGGCGCTCTGGGAGGTGATTTTTTCAAGGCACCCAATCTCCAGGTTCAGGCAAGATCGCTCAATACCGGCACCAGTGCGGTGACGGCCTCGCTGGTGGATGCCAATGGGTTGACTACCAGCGATTATCGATTGACCTATACGGGTAGCAACAATTACACGCTCACCCGGCTTTCTGACAATCAAACATCCGCCATAAATACCGGCGGCAGCTATCCCTATTCCAGCGCGTCGATTGATGGGTTTTCGCTGAATATCACCGCAGGTGCGGCAGTCAACGACAGCTTTTTGATCCAGCCCACGCGCCAGGGCGCGCAGACCATCGGCATGGTGATCAACGACGCCAAAAGTATCGCTGCCGGCGCGCCGATACGCACATCCGCCGCGTTGACAAACACAAGTGCCGCCACCATCAGCCCGGGGGTGGCGAACACGCAAGACCCTAATCTGCGCAACACGGTAAGCATCACGTTCACCTCGCCTGGCCTATTTAATGTCGTCGACGCGACCAACGGTACACTTGCGACGAATGTTCCGTATGTCTCTGGTCAAGCCATCAGCTACAACGGCTGGACGGCAAAGATCAGTGGTGCTGCCGCAGCAGGCGATGTATTTTCTGTCGGCGCGAATACCAGTGGCGTGAGTGACAACCGTAATGCATTGCTGCTGGGTCAATTGCAGAAGCAACAAACACTGGGGGGCGGCACAGCCACCTATCAGGACGCCTATGGCGAATTGGTGGCCAATGTGGGAACACAAGCCCATCAAGCGGATATTACCCGCAATGCGCAGGACACCTTGCGCAAGCAGTCGCTAGAGGCGCGCGATGGCGTGTCCGGCGTTAATCTTGACGAAGAGGCCGCCAACATGGTGCGTCTGCAACAGGCTTATCAGGCCTCTGCACAGGTGATTACGGCCACCAACACGCTTTTTCAAGCCCTGATTTTTGCCATTAGGAGATAATCTATGCGCATCTCCACCAATCAAATGCAGCAGCAAGGCGTAAACTCCATGCTGGAGCAGCAGGCTCTGCTCGCCAAAACGCAATTACAGGTTTCCACCGGCAAGCGCATCCTCACCCCGGCGGATGATCCCGCCGCTGCGGCACAAGTGCTAAGCTTGACGCAGGAAAAGGAAGTCACCGCACAGTATCAATCAAATGCGGGCGTGGCAAACGCACGGCTCTCTATGGAAGATCAGACACTAAGTGGCGTGAGTGATCTCCTGCAACGCGTGCGGGGGCTGGCTGTGCAGGGCAATAATGCGACTTTGAGCAACGAAAACCGTGCTTCCATCGCGCAAGAAGTGCGTCAACGCCTGGATGAGTTGTTGGGCCTGGCGAATGTAAAGGATGCCAACAACGAATACCTTTTTTCCGGTTACCAAGGGGGTACCCAGCCCTTTAGCCAGAATGCGGCAGGAGGTTTTACCTATAGCGGTGATGAGGGGCAGCGTTATTTGCAGATTGGCCCTATGCGACAAGTGGCGGTGGGTGATTCCGGTACTGAGGTATTCCGTGCCATCCGTAATGGTAATGGCGCTTTTACAACGCAGGAAAACCCGCTTAATACTGGCAGTGGGGTGATTGATCCGGGCACCGCAACCAGCGGATTTGTCCCGGACACTTATACTCTCGCTTTTATCCAGGCGTTGCCCACGGCGCCGATCACCTACACAGTGACGGGTGCGGTGAGCGGTGTGGTAGCCTCAGGTACGTATACCAGTGACAGCACCATTGCCTTCAATGGGGTGCAAACCAAGGTTACTGGCACGCCCGCCAATGGCGACAGTTTTACGGTCACCCCCAGTGCCAACCAGGATATTTTCACCACGCTGCAAAATTTCGCTAACGCCTTGGAGACACCGGTAAGCGGCGCGGCATCCCGTGCGCATTTGAACAATGCAATCAATCGCACCCTTGTCGATCTGGATCAAGGGTTAGGAAATATTCTTGATATTCGCGCAAAAATCGGTGCCAGGATCAATGCCATTGATGCTCAGAAAGGTGTCAACGATGGCTTTGAACTGCAGATTAAAACGACTCTTTCCAGTCTACAAGATCTCAATTATACAGAAGCCGTCAGCCGCCTCAATTTGCAATTGACCGGCCTGCAGGCGGCACAGCAATCTTTTATCAAAATACAGGGATTGTCGCTGTTTAATTTTATCAGATAAATGTTTTCGTGGGTTTTAAAACAGTGCTTAAAACCCATTCAATATCTTTTCCCCCTCTTCGCGCACATTGTGCCCTTTACGGGTACATTGTGCCCTTTACGGGCATGATGCACCTTACGGTCGCTTGTCCTGTAATACCCGCTGTTTCCTCTTCTTCAAATACCGCACGATATGCCAATGCCAGGCCCCGCGCATCAGCAGGTTGCCGAGTATCGCACTGCTAACGGAAAGCACCAGAGTTCCCAGCAGGAAAGGCCCTCCGATGGTGTTTAACTGCCCCCATAACCAGTCAATCGACATCTCGATTTTGAAGGGATGTTCCGGCATTTGCAGAATCCAGGTGCCAATTTTGTAGGAAAAGTAGGCGATCGGCGGCACAGTGAATGGATTGGTGATGAATGTCAGCGCGACGGACAGCGGCATATTGACCCGGAACATGACCGCCCCCGCCGCTGCGATCAGCATCTGCACCGGACCGGGGATAAATGCCGCGAACAATCCCACGGAAACCGCGCCGGGCACGGAATGGCGGTTTAGATGCCACAGATTGGGTGAGTGCAGCAGCGAGCCGAGGAATTGCAAGTGCTTGTGGTCGCGGATGGTTTTGTGGTCGGGGACGTAGCGCTGAATAAAGCGTTTGATAAGCTGTTTTGGCATAAATTAATGTAATTCCTACCCTGCTCGATATAGGGTAGAGCGACGCCTCCCTTTCCCGATTATCCACACTTTTGGGCCATAACAAAAGCATGCGTTTTGGTACGCTGGCATTCCTGGCTGGAATTCTTGTCTTGCAGCAACTTGATGAGCTGCCGGATCAGCGTTGGTGCTTGCTGCTGATGCCGCTGTTGCTGGTGGTGGTGTTTGGCAAATGGTTGCGTTATCCGGCGCTGCTGGCCTGTGGTTTACTTTGGGCTTTGTTTAGTGTGGCTGGTTCTCTGTTCATGGGTATTGCGCCCGGCGTGGAGGGTGAGGACGTCATAGTGGAAGGGGTGGTCGCTTCTATCCCCAGCCGTTTGGCCGGGAGCGTGATGTGGCGACCAAAGGATGCCCAAAAGAGAATTGCCACGGACGGTGATGATTCCCGTGGTCTGCGTTTTGAGTTTGACGTGATTTCGCTGCATCAGGGCGCGACACAGTACTCCACGCCTGGCCGTATTCTGCTCAGTTGGCAAGAAGCGCCGGCTGATCTGCGGGTGGGGGATACCTGGCGCTTGCAGGTGCGCCTCAAGCGCGCGCGTGGTCTGATGAATCCTGGCGGATTCGACTATGAGGGATGGCTGTTCCGCCACCAATTGCGTGCCACGGGATATGTCAGGCCAAGCGGCCCTCGTCAGCGCATAGCCTCGAACGCCAGCGGCTATACCATTGACAGGTTGCGCCAGCGGATAGCGACGGGTATTGCCGCTGCTCTGCCCGCTAGCCCCTATGCCGGGATTATCACCGCACTGACGATAGGCGAGCAGCGCGCCATCTCCAGTACGCAATGGGAGGTGTTCTCGCGCACTGGGACCACCCATCTGGTGGCGATTTCCGGCTCACACATCACACTGGTGGCGGGGCTGCTGTTCTTCGTGGCGCGCTGGGGATGGTCCCGCTTGGGGTCGTTGGCGCTACGTTGGCCCGCTCCCAAGGCGGCTGCCGTCATCGCCCTGCTGGGGGCGGTTTACTACGCCGCCCTGGCTGGGTTTTCGATCCCGGTGCAGCGTGCGCTGATCATGGTGCTGGTGGTCATGATGGGCATTTTGTTGCAGCGCAACCGCGCGCTCAGCCACACCCTGGCGGTGGCGTTGCTGCTGGTGCTGCTGTATGACCCGTTGGCGGTCATGGAGGCGGGCTTCTGGCTATCGTTCGGCACCGTGGCGCTGATCCTGTTCGCGATGGGAAACCGTATGGCGCCAGAGGGAATGTGGTGGACGTGGGGGCGGCTGCACTGGCTGATTACCATTGGCCTTGCACCCGTGATGCTGATCCTGTTCCAGCGCGTCTCGCTGATCTCGCCTGTGGCAAATTTCATTGCAGTGCCCTGGGTGAATGTGTTGGTGGTGCCCCCTGCGCTGGCGGGCGCGCTGCTGACGCTGATGTCGCCGCTTCTGGGAGGTTGGGTGCTGGCATTGGTGGAGTTCGCCGTGGCGGGGCTGTGGCCGATCCTGAAGTGGCTCTCCGATCTTGACGTGGCGCAGTGGACGCAACACGCCCCGCCGTGGTGGGCGCTGTTGCCGGGATTGGTGGGGGTTGCCCTGCTGCTTGCGCCCAAGGGGTTGCCGGGGCGCTGGCTGGGGGTGGTGTGGCTGTTGCCGATGTTTTTCCTGCCCATTCCCAAACCCGCTGCGGGGGAGGTATGGTTTACCCTGCTGGATGTTGGTCAAGGGCTGGCGGCGGTGGTGCGCACGCGCGATCACGCGCTGGTGTTTGATACCGGCCCGCGTATCAGCCAAAGTTTCGATACCGGCGAGGCAGTGGTCGTGCCGTTTTTGCGCGCTGTTGGTGTGACGCAGCTTGATACGCTGATTGTCAGTCACGGCGATAACGACCACATCGGTGGTGCGCAATCGATCATCAAGGAGATGACGGTCAAACGCGCGTTGACCGGTGTTCCGCACCAGATGCGGTGGGCGCGGGCGCAGCAGTGTTCAAGCGGGCAAACGTGGCGCTGGGATGAGGTGGAGTTTCAAATCCTCAGCCCGCCCGTCGACATGGCCAGCGACGACAACGATGGCTCATGCGTATTGCGTATCACCAACGCGGCAGGCAGTGTTTTGATCCCCGCCGACATCGAAAAAGGCGCGGAACGGCGCCTGCTCGACATCGCGCCAGATGCCCTGCGTGCGCGTATCCTGGTGGCACCGCATCACGGCAGCAAAACCTCATCCACCCAGGATTTTCTGGATGCCGTACACCCGGATTATGTGCTGTTTCCCGCTGGTTACCGAAACCGCTACGGTCACCCCAAGCCCGAAGTCGTAGCGCGTTACCGGGCCATGAATGTGCATATGTACGACTCCGCGCAGCACGGCGCAATCACCTTTAGACTCGATGCGCACGGCAAAATCGCGCCACCCGATACCTATCGCCAGTCGGGGCGGCGATATTGGCATGCAGGTTCTTAAAGCTTCTCCCCCCAACGTAACTTGGTGCGTAGAATTTTATAATGGTCGTGATCGGCCGGGTGAATGAGCCGGATCGGTTGAGCATTTTTCCTGATATGAACATGGTCGCCCTCGAACAGGTCAAAATTCATCTGCCCATCGCAGGTAAGCTGCGCCCGCTCGTGATTGCAGTCAGTAATGACGACATCAATCTGACTGTCACTGTTGACGACAATCGGGCGGCTGCTCAAGGTATGCGGACAGATCGGCACCAAGGTAATCGCGCTGAGTGTAGGATGAAGAATCGGCCCACCACCGGACAGCGCATACGCAGTGGAGCCGGTCGGCGTGGCGACGATAAGCCCGTCGGCGCGCTGGCTGTTGACGAACTGGCCGTTGATGTAGGTCTCAAATTCAATCATGCGCGCCATATTCCATTTATGGACAACCACATCATTGAAGGCGCAGCTTTCATTTATTTCCTTGCCGTCACGTTTGACGGTGCTGCGCAGCAGGCAGCGCTCTTCCAGCAGGTAATGCCCCCGCAGGATTTCTCCCATTTTTTCGATCATGCGATCAGGAGAAATATCGGCGAGAAAACCCAGTCTGCCAAGATTAACGCCAACCAGAGGAATGCCGGTGTCGGCCAGCGAACGCGCGGCATTAAGCAATGTGCCGTCCCCGCCAATAACAATCACAAGATCACAGTGTGTGCCAATGACCTGGCGGCTGGCGGTTTCCATTCCCTGTTCGGGAAAGGTTTGGGCCGTAACGTCGTCCAGCATGACCCGCAACCCCTGCGCTTGCAGATAGGTGCTAAGGGTGCCGAGTGTCTCATTGATGCTCGGGTCGCGGTATTTTCCAATCAGGCCGATGGTGGTAAATGCCAGTGGCATGGCGTCTCTTGCTCCATTCTTCAATTATTTATGAGCGGCAAAGTTATCACGGCCGGTAGATAAGTGCCAACTGAGTTATCACGCAGGCCTCTCTGTTTATGGGGTTTTTGATTGTTTTCAGGAAAAAAATAGCTTTTCCGTCATTGGTGCAACCATGTTTACGTTTTTGTCAAAATTCTCAAGGAATTCTCTTTGGTAGTCGATAAAGGAAGAAGCGATTTTTATATCGCAGCCCCACTTTCTTTATGGATTTAGAGGACAAACGACTAATGATGTTAATCAAGAATTCCGTAATCGTTGTATCCAGTATGCTGGGCTTGGTATGCGGAGCATCTGCAATGGCGGAATTATCCGCTAATCTTGGTGCTACGAGTAATTTTGTTTTTCATGGCGTGAGCCAGACAAATGGCGGGCCAGCTCTTCAAGGTGGGTTGGACTATACCCACTCATCGGGTATGTATCTTGGGACGTGGGCGTCGAACGTAGACAAGGCGAACGCTAAAGGCATTGAGGTAGATACTTATGGAGGAGTTTCCAGAAAATTAGGTGATTTCAATTACAATGTTGGCGCTGTGACACGTCAATTCACGAATGCGGCTCACAAAGACTTCAACGAACTTTACATTGGTGGCGGTTACAAGATGCTGCACACTACTTATGTTTTGGGTAATGGCTATGATTATGCCGAAGTTGTGGCGGATGGCACGTTCTCGGGAATCCGTGTGAATGTCCGTGCTGGGGCGAAAATGCCAGACCAAGGAAAAAATATCGTTGATTACGGTTTCAGCGTAGGTAAAAGATTTGCGGGTTATGATGTCAAGGCGGGGGTTGCGACTACGAATGTGAGTGGTGCTAAAAGGGAGTTTTTTGTTGCGGTAGTGAAGCCTTTCGATTTTTAGCAAAGTTGCCCGGTCTGGTATATTGCTCGCTGCTTTGCAAGTGTCAGCCAGCGGCGTACCCTCGCCCCTGACTGACGTTATATCTCAGCTTAGCCTAAGCGCTGGTACTGTTTCCCATACTCATAGCCAATCCCACGGGAAGATTTTTCCGGTTGGGATGTTCCCTCGTGGGGTATCCTGTGATACCGCTTGCCATAATTGTACCCTTCAGGATTGGCGCCATCTTTCGCATCTACAGGAATCTCAAACCCAGCATTCAATGGGACGTATCTTTTGCCGTAACCATATCCTTGGTACGCAGCACTGGCTGTCGTAGTGGGTGTGTCGGATGCCCAGGCTGAAGCAGATATCACGCAAGCCAAAGCGGCGGATGTAGCTATTGTGACGATCATCTTTCTCGTGCTGTTCATGATTCGCTCTCCTCGGGTTGTTTCATGGCTGTGAAGCAATTCTCGACTATGGACTTATTCTAAGTTAGATTAAGTCTAAAAGTCAAGCGTTTTTTGCATGGCAATCAGAGTTGCTTACGGCGTTGGCCGCGTGCGTTTCCTTGACAGGGCATGGTAGGAGTTGATAGTGTTCTGGCACTCTTTTGATGCGAGTGCTAATATCTGTGTCTCTAGTCAAAATTTAATATTATTAATAAGTTGTCGATACTTAATGAGGCGTTGCAAGAGATTTTTATCGGTATGGTTATGTTTGGTAAGCCAATACTATTACGAGTTGGTTAAGGTGTGACACAAGAAGTCAGCGAACGCGCGCAGCTTATACTAAAGACCCTGGTTGAATCCTACATTCGTGAGGGGCAGCCGGTGGGGTCGCGCCTGCTTGCGCGTGATTCCGGGCTGGATTTGAGTCCGGCGACGATTCGTAACATCATGATTGATCTCGAAGAGTTGGGGATGGTGGCGTCTCCTCATCCCTCGGCGGGAAGAATCCCGACAGCCAAGGGCTACCGTTTATTTGTGGATGCCCTGCTTACCGTCCAGCCGCCAGACAGCGGCGAAATGGTGCGCCTGAAAAACCAGCTTAATCACGGCGTCAGTGTGGAAAATTTACTGGAATCGGCATCCTCGATGCTGTCGAGCATTACCCGCATGGCGGGTCTGGTGATGGTGCCGCGTCGTGAGCATACCGTGCTGCGCCAGATAGAGTTTTTGCCCTTGTCGGGAGACAACCGTGTTTTGGTGATCGTCGTCATCAACGGCCATGAGGTGCAAAACCGTGTCATCCAGCCCCGGCGGCGTTATGCGGAGTCTGAGTTGCAGGAAGCGGCAAATTACCTGAATACGATGTTTGCCGGCAAGGATCTACCGACGATCCGGAATTGTCTGTTGTCCGAGATGGGCGCGGCGCGCGAGACGCTGAACGGGATGATGCAGACCGCCGTTGAAATGGCCGAAGAAGTATTCGCCCCGGCACCTTCCGACGCGCAGGGGGGGGCTAGTGCCGGTCTCTTCCAGCATCCTGCTTCTGGCGACACTTGTGCATCCCTGCACGTTGGGGGAGGCGGGATGCCGGGAATGGCCGAACCCGGCTACCTGCTTGCAGGACAGACCAATTTGATGGATTTTGCGGAGCTATCGAGTGTTGACACGCTGCGTCAGCTCTTTGAGGCCTTCAATCAAAAACGCGGCATGCTGGATTTGCTCGATCAATGTATGCGCGCCGAAGCGGCGCAGGTGTTCATCGGTGCGGAATCCGGCTACAAGGCGCTGGATGAGTGTAGCATCGTGACCGCCCCTTATGAGGTCGAGGGGCAAGTAGTAGGGGTGCTGGGAGTGATCGGCCCGACCCGCATGGCCTATCATCGCGTGATCCCCCTGGTTGATGTGACGGCAAAATTGCTGGGAGCGGCCTTGAATCAGCGATAATTGCCCATATCTGGAACTACAATTGTCTGCCCACGCGGCAGGCTTCGTTTTTGGTCTACGGGAGAAGAAGAAGTGACAAGCACAGAGAACCTTTCTCAGGAAACAGCGCGTGAAGACGGCGCGCAACCGGAGGCTGCCGCCGAAGCGGTGTCGTATGAACAACTGGCGCTGACCCTGCAGGATGCGCAGGGCAAAGCGGATGATTACTGGAATCAATTGCTGCGCGCGCGCGCGGATATGGAAAACCTGCGCCGCCGTGCCGAGCGAGACCTGGAAAACGCCCATAAATATGCCTTGGAGAGATTTGTCGGCGAGTTGCTGCCGGTGCAGGACAGCCTGGAGATGGGGCTGGTGGCGGCCAGCGAAGAGACGGCGGACATCGCCAAGGTCCGCGAAGGCCTCGAGCTGACAGTGAAAATGATGCAGTCAGCCGTGCAAAAGGCAGGCGTGAGGGAGATCGACCCGCAGGGTGAAAAATTCAACCCGGCAATGCACCAGGCCATGACCACCCAGGAAAACGCAGACCTCGAGTCCAATACGGTAGTCGCTGTGTTTCAGAAAGGCTATCTGCTTAATGAGCGATTAGTCCGTCCGGCCATGGTAGT
This sequence comes from uncultured Gammaproteobacteria bacterium, assembly GCA_947085925.1. GTDB lineage: Bacteria > Pseudomonadota > Gammaproteobacteria > Ga007554 > LNEJ01. The sequence continues at coordinate 3,355 of CAMTYI010000088.1, read as the reverse complement.
GGTGTCCAAAAAACCTTAAACCGTGCCTGTAAGCTTGAAATTACCCTGAAAACCCCAATTTAAGCAGACATACGTGGCGGTTTGTGGCACGCCTGCTGAGTAATTTATAGAAAATTCATACTGGAGATAGAGAGAAATGGGAAAAATTATCGGAATTGATCTGGGCACCACCAACTCCTGTGTTGCAGTGATGGAGGGCGGGCAGCCCCGCGTCATCGAAAATGCCGAGGGAGGTCGCACCACTCCTTCCATTATCGCCTACTCCGATGACGCCGAAATCCTGGTTGGGCAGGCCGCCAAACGGCAGGCCGTGACCAACCCGGAGAGCACGCTGTTTGCCGTAAAGCGCCTGATTGGCCGCAAGTTCAGTGATGAAGTGGTGCAGCGCGACATAAAAATGGTGCCGTACAAGATCATCGGCGCCGATAATGGCGATGCCTGGGTAGAGGCCAAAGGCAGAAAAATGGCACCGCCGGAGATCTCCGCACGCGTGCTGATGAAAATGAAAAAGACCGCCGAGGATTATCTGGGCGAGCCTGTCACCGAGGCGGTGATCACTGTGCCTGCTTATTTCAACGACTCGCAGCGTCAGGCCACCAAGGACGCCGGACGTATTGCCGGGCTGGATGTGAAGCGCATCATCAACGAGCCGACTGCGGCGGCGCTGGCCTATGGCATGGACAAGAAACCGGGTGAGAGCAAGGTTGCGGTGTTTGATTTGGGCGGCGGCACGTTTGATATTTCCATCATTGAAATCGCCGAAGTCGATGGCGAGCACCAGTTCGAGGTGTTGTCCACCAACGGCGACACCTTCCTCGGTGGTGAAGACTTCGATATGCGCCTGATTGACTACCTGGCGGCCGAATTCAAGAAAGACAGCGGCATTGATCTGCACAATGATGCGCTGGCCCTGCAACGCCTCAAGGAGGCCGCCGAAAAGGCCAAGATCGAGCTTTCTTCCAGCCAGCAGACCGATGTGAATCTGCCCTACATCACGGCCGATGCCAAAGGCCCGAAACACCTGAACATCAAGCTCACGCGCGCCAAGCTGGAATCACTGGTAGACGACCTGATTGAGCGCACCATGGCCCCCTGCCGGATTGCCATGAAGGATGCTGGGGTGCAGGCGTCGGACATCGATGACGTGATTCTTGTCGGTGGCCAGACCCGCATGCCCAAGGTGCAGGAGAAGGTGAAAGAGTTCTTCGGCAAGGAGCCGCGTAAGGACGTCAACCCTGACGAGGCCGTGGCAGTCGGTGCCGCGATCCAGGCCGGCGTGCTGGGCGGTGAGGTGAAGGACGTGCTGCTGCTCGACGTAACCCCGCTGTCACTGGGAATTGAAACCCTGGGCGGCGTAATGACCAAGCTGATCGAGAAGAACACCACCATCCCGACCAAGGCGGCTCAGGTGTTTTCGACTGCGGAAGATAACCAGAACGCCGTCACCGTGCACGTGTTGCAGGGTGAGCGCGAAATAGCCGCCGCCAACAAATCACTGGGGCGCTTTGATCTGGCCGACATCCCGCCCTCGCGGCGTGGCACGCCCCAGATCGAGGTAGCCTTTGATATCGACGCCAACGGTATCCTGAACGTGTCCGCCAAGGACAAGGCCACCGGCAAACAGCAGTCGATTGTCATCAAGGCCTCCAGCGGCCTCTCCGAAGATGAGATCAAGCGCATGGTCAAGGATGCCGAGGCGCATGCCGAGGAAGATCGCAAGTTCCATGAGCTGGTGCAGGCCCGCAATCATGCCGATAACCTGATCCACAGCACCCTCAAATCCTTGAAGGATCTGGAGGGCCAGGTGGAGGCCGATGAAAAGCAGCGCATTGAGGCCGCTGCCGAAGCCCTCAAGGAAGCCATCAAGGGTGATGACAAGGCTGATATCGAGGCCAAGACCAATGCCTTGATGGAAGTAGCCAGCAAGCTCGCCGAACGCGCCTATGCGCAGGCAGCGCAAAGCGAGGCCGGGCAGCAGGGCGAGTCGGCAGGCGCATCAAGCAGCAAGGATGACGTCGTCGACGCCGAGTTTGAAGAAGTTAAGGACGATAAAAGCAAGTAAGTTGCTGGCCTAATGGACTTTCCCCCTCTCCCGCTTGCGGGAGAGGGTTGGGGAGAGGGTGAACGATTTAACAAGGGTACGGTACGCCGTGCCCTCGTCTTTTTTAAAAGCTGTAGGTCAGGTTGCGCGTGAGCGTTACCTGACGACTAACCAGGTGGAATTTATACCGAATGGCGAAACGCGATTTTTACGAAGTGCTGGAGGTGGCGCGCAATGCCAGTGAGGCTGAGATCAAGAAGGCCTACCGGCGCCTCGCCATGAAATACCATCCTGACCGCAATCCCGATGACAATGCGGCGGAGGAGCAATTCAAGGAAGCCAAAGAAGCGTATGAAGTGCTTAGCGATGAACGCAAGCGCGCCGCCTACGACCAGTTCGGCCATGCCGGCGTAGACCCTTCCGCAGCGGCGGCAGGTGGCGCGGCCGGGGGCGGCAACTTTGGTGACATCTTCGGGGATATTTTCGGTGATATCTTTGGCGGCGCAGCAGGAGGCCGGGCGGGCGGCAGCCGTGTCCACCGTGGTGCGGATTTGCGCTACAACATGGAGCTGGACCTGGAAGAGGCGGTGCATGGCACCACAACCAAGGTGCGTATCCCCACCCTGGTCGCGTGTTCGGTGTGCGAAGGTTCCGGCGCCAAAAAAGGCACCAGCGCGACAACCTGCACAACCTGCGGCGGCCATGGCCAGGTGCGTATGCAGCAAGGTTTTTTCTCGTTGCAGCAGACCTGCCCCAAGTGCCGTGGTGCGGGCAAAATCATCGCCAATCCCTGCGGGACGTGCCATGGGCATGGGCGTGTGCAGGAGCAAAAAACCCTGTCCGTCAAGATTCCTGCCGGGGTGGATAACGGTGATCGTATCCGTCTGACGGGCGAGGGCGAGGCGGGCGAGAGCGGCGGGCCGCCCGGTGATCTTTATGTCCATATCCACGTGCGGGAGCACGCCATCTTCACGCGTGAGGATAATCACCTGATGTGCGAGGTGCCCATCAGTTTTGTTACCGCAACGCTGGGTGGCGAGCTGGAAGTGCCGACACTGGGTGGTCAGGTTGTCTTAAAAATACCGGCGGAAACCCAGTCCGGCAAGATGTTCCGTCTGCGCGGCAAGGGTGTCAAATCTGTTCGTGGTGGAGATGTCGGCGACCTGTTGTGCAGGGTGGTTGTCGAAACCCCGGTGAAACTCACGCGCCAGCAAAAGGATCTGCTGATCGAGTTTGAAAAGTCCATGAAAGAAGACAGCGCCATCAAGCATAGCCCCCGTTCAAGCTCCTGGCTTGATGGAGTGAAGAAATTTT
>CAMTYI010000087.1:0-5932 GCA_947085925.1 uncultured Gammaproteobacteria bacterium | reverse complement strand
GTGCAATGGGCGGTAGATCGACTCAATCACCGGCCACGTAAAGTACTTGGATTTAGAACCCCTTACGAGGTATTCTTCGGGGTGTCGGTAAGCTACACCAAGCCACCATTAGCTGTTGCACTTCGAACTTGAATCCGCGTTTAAAATTAGGCCAATAGTTATTCTCTTACAGAATATGCGGCTACCTCCTGACTGACGTCCCCCGAAAAATACATTCTAATCCCGGAACCCCTACTATGTATAAAAACAGCCACGTCCTGAAAGTGGCCGTACTGACGTGTTTGGAAATCATGCTATCAATGACAGGCAATGCACATGCGGAAAACAGCAAGGAAACCGGAACAAAAATGCTCTCGGACGAAGATTTTCTTGGAAAAATGCCTATCATACTCTCCGCCTCGCGCCTCTCTCAGCCCCCTGCTGAAGCGCCCGCCGCAACTACGGTCATCGACCGCGACATGATCAGCGCCTCGGGAGCGCGCGAGCTGGTCGACCTCTTCAGGCTGGTGCCCGGCTTCCAGGTGGGATACGCGAACGGCCACTGGCAAACCGTAACCTACCATGGCCTGGCGGATACCTATGCAAAACGCCTGCAAGTCCTGGTCGACGGACGTTCGATATATACCCCTGCCTTCGGCGGCGTGCAATGGAGTGACTTGCCGCTGGCGCTGGACGACATCGAGCGCATTGAGGTGATACGCGGCCCGAACATGGCGAGTTATGGCGCCAACGCCTTTCAGGGAGTTATCAACATCATCACACGCCACGCCTCACAGGATGCAGGCACACGCATCAAAGCGATAGCGGGATCAAAAGGCGTGGCGGAGGGCTTTCTGCGCCACGGCGGCACAAACGGCAACCTCGACTACCGCTTCACCGTCGGCCACCGCGAGGATAATGGCTTCGATAACCGCAACGACAGCAAACGTGTTTCCCTCGCCACGCTGCGCGCCGATTACCGCCCCAACACAAATGACACCGTCATGTTTCAATTCGGGCTCAACACTGGCCCGCGCGGCATGGGTGAACCCCCTACACAGGACAACCCCACACCCACCAATAACGAACACACAAGAACCGTCAACAGCCGTTATGAACAGCTCCGCTGGCAACGCAGCATGAATGCCGGACAGGAAATCAGCATTCAACTCTTTCACAATTACCATCAAGCCAGCGAGGCATGGCTCACCCCACCGCTGAAGGTCATCGGCGGTGCGCAACTTCCTATGAACGAGGATGTGACAGCGCAGCGCTATGATCTGGAGCTGCAACACAACCTGAGCCCCTTTGAAAACTGGCGTTTCGTATGGGGCGCGAGCACCCGTATCGACCAGGTCACCTCACCCACGTTCCTGGGTACAACACAAACGCTTAATCATAGATTGCACCGTTTGTTCGCCTCCAGCGAGTGGCGTATCACGCCGACATGGCTTCTGAACATGGGTGCGATGCTGGAAAAAAACGACATCACCAGCACGGATATTGCACCGCGTCTGGCAGTGAACTACCTGATCAACGAACGCCATTCATTACGCGCCAGCGTTTCAAAAGCGCTACGCACGCCAGTGATCTATGAAAACCGCGCCGACTATAAGGCAACCTTCGGGCCGAAGCTAAATCACCTTTATCTTGGCAGTAACACGCTGATGCCGGAAACCATTGTCTCGCAAGAAATGGGCTATCTTGGCAACTTCCCTGCGGCGCACCTTGCGCTGGATATCAAGATTTTTCAGGATGAAATCAAGAGCCTTATAAGCGCAGGTCAAACCTCTTATGCCGCCGACAATGTCGACGGAAAGACCCGGCAATTTCTAAATGGCGACAACGCTACCATCCGTGGTGCGGAAACCCAGATAAAATACACGCCCCAAAAAAGCACGCAAGTGATATTGAGTTATGCCTATACCGACATCAACAGCAGCAACTACTGGATCCGCTACTCAACGACAGCTCCCACCAATTCGCTCAGCCTGCTTGCCATGCAAAATTTGCCCGGCAATTTGCGGGGCAGTCTTGGGTACTATCAAACTGACAAAGTCTATTACATAGGCATGGTTACAGCAGAGAGTGCCGGCGCAATGAAACGGCTCGACCTGCGTCTTGCACGCCCGTTCCGTGGCGGTGAAATTGCCGTGGTCGCTCAAAATATCCTGAATGGCTATCAGGAATACCGATACCAGAATATCTTCGACTCGCGCTGGTATGCGACGCTGACGCTGGACTTACAATGACCACCGTATTTGATAGTTGAACATGAAATGAAGCAAGTGAAATGACTCGTTTCATGATCAATGGTGTTTTTGGGAAAACGCGCCTTCTGTTTAGCCTTCTCCTGCTCACCATAGCATCCACCACTGCCAGCGCAGCGAACATTACAATAGTCGCCAATCCGCAAGATGATTCCCACGCTGAATTGATGGAAGGCGTGAAAGCCGGGCTTGCGCGATACCCTGGCAATGGGTTCAATATCAACATCGTTCCTCTGGCGTCACTGGATAACAATAGCGTTCGGGAACGGGATTTTCTGGATGCTGACCTCATCGTGACGGTGGGAACAAGAGCCGCACAGCAAGCTGGGCAACTGAGCATCCCGGCAATCGCCAAAACACCGTTGCTTCACGTTCTTATCCCCAAAATAAATTTTGATAGCATCACACAACGGCGTCGGACTGACACTAATCCTATACGCGATTTATCCGCTATCTATCTTGACCAGCCGTTGACACGACAGATCAACCTGTTGCGTCTGGCACTGCCTCAATACAAGCGGCTTGGAGTTGTATTGGGGCCATCCTCACAAACACTCCTGCCAGACATGGAAGGTGTCGCAGAAAAGGAAGATTTACGCCTCTACAGCCGCACTGCAAGAAACGAAGGTTCGCTGATAGCGACACTCAACGACGTATTGGCAGAAAGTGACATGATCCTGGCCATTCCTGACCCATTGATATTCAATCGGTACACAGTGCAAAATCTGCTATTGACAACCTATCGCCAAAAAACGCCCGTCATCGGCTTTTCGCAGGCCTACGTCCGGGCAGGAGCGCTTACGGCAGTCTATTCCACACCCACGCAGATCGGCCAGCAAATCGCAGAGGCGATGCGTCTGGCCGCCACCAAAAACTGGAAACTACCGGCGCCACAGTATCCACGCTATTACACCATCACGATCAACCATCAGGTGGCACGTTCGCTGGGGCTGCGTCTACCCAACGAGAACGATCTCCAGTTTCGTTTGCAGCAGGCAGACAACCCCTCCTTATGAAGCGCTGGAGCATCAAAAATAAAATTCTGCTTCTGGCGCTGCTGCCCACCACGATCATCGCCTTGCTAATCACCGCCTACTTTACCAGCCTGCGCATCGCAGACCTTGAGCAGACGCTGCTGAATCGCGGCAAGGCCATAACAGCGCATGTATCCCAAGCCAGCGAATACACTGTTTTTTCCGGCAATCGTGACATCCTGCGCGATCTGGCGAATGCCGCACTCAAGGAAGCTGATGTCGTCTCGACCATTATCACCGACACCCAGGGTGTACCACTGGCCAAGTCAGGCGCGACTCCAGCCTTTACTGGCTTACCAACAGTCGCGAACTCAAACACAACCATGACACTCTCGGCGAACAAACAGTTTCTGGTATTCCATGCACCGATTCTGCTCACTGGCATCGCTATCGACGACTACGCAGACACAGCAGGTAGCGCGCAACGTCAGCTACTTGGGCATGTCACCATCACACTGTCACGGGCAAGCACAGTGGCAAAACAAAATCAGGCGTTTGTCACCGCACTGTTTATGATCTTCGCAGGATTGATAATGAGCGCATTAATCGCGCGGCGCATGGCGCGCAGTGTTACGCGACCGATCATGAATGTAACCGAGGCGATGAAGCGGCTGGAGCAGGGTGATCTTGAAGTTCATATCGCCCCCACATCCACCGATGAATTGCGCGTCCTTGAAACAGGCATTAATTCAACGGCCTCCGCACTTAAAGCCGCTCAAGAGGGCCTGCAAGGAAAAGTAGACCAGGCCACGCTGGATTTGCGCAACACACTGGACATGATGGAGCTGCAAAACGCCGAACTGGATAGTGCGCGCCACAATGCGCTTGAAGCAAGCAAGGTGAAATCCGAATTTCTTGCCAACATGAGCCACGAGATCCGCACGCCGATGAATGCGATTGCCGGATTCACGAACCTTATCCTGAAAACAAAGCTGGATGATGAGCAACGTGATTACATAGAAACTATCCGCAAGTCCTCTCAAAACCTCCTTGCCATCATCAATGACATTCTTGATTTATCGAAAATCGAGTCCGGCAAACTGAAGCTGAACCATGTCGCATGTGATCTGCGTGAATGCCTCGACGAGGTACTGTCACTGCTCGCGCCCATCGCTCACGAAAAGGGCCTGGAATTGGTGCCGATTGTCTATTCCGATGTGCCATTTCATCTTGGTGGTGATCCTCTAAGAGTAAAGCAACTCATCACCAATCTGGTGGATAATGCCATCAAGTTTACACATGAGGGCAGCGTAGTGGTCCGTGTCATGCTCGAAGATGAGGATAGCCCGGACCAGACCCTACTGCGCATCAGCATCACCGATACTGGTATCGGCATCGCTCCAGAGGATAGGCAGCGGCTGTTCTCAGCTTTTGCCCAGATAGACACCTCGGACACACGAAAATATGGCGGGACAGGGCTTGGGCTTATCATCTGCAAGAAATTGGTCGAACAGATGGGTGGCGCAATCGGGCTGGAAAGTGAACCCGGCGCGGGATCAACTTTCTGGTTTACCTTGCGCGGAAAAAAGATCGCCACCCCAAACAATGCCCAGTCCATCGCCACTCCGTTAGCAGGCTATACGGCCTTGCTGTACGAGCCACACCCACTGGCACGATTGGCGGCCTATCACACCCTGACGAGGTGGGGCATGTCAGTGATGGAAACCGACGACCCATCAACCCTACATCCCATGTTGTGCGATGCCTCCACCCGAGGTATCCGCGACCCGATGGTGATATTGGGCACCTTCCGGCACAATTTTGAAGCAGACTCGCTTTCTGCAACAGTCAGGGCCATCAAGGCCGATGGCAACTGCAAGGTCGCCGTGCTTGTGAACGACAATAATCAAGACACACTGAGCCGCATTTCTGCCAGCGGCGCGGATGCCTGTCTGGTCAAGCCCTACCGGCAAAGGGATCTCTTTCGGGTGCTATGCCGGTTTGCTGCCACAGGGAACACACCTGCCGAACAAGATGCTTTTTCCGCGCCAACATCTGCGACTGCCGTGCAGCGGCTTGCGGGCCTGCGCATATTGGTGGTGGATGATAACCCGATCAACCGCAAATTCATTGTCACATTATTGCGGCAGCAAGGCGCCCAAACAACCGAGGCTGAAGACGGCCGGCACGCCGTCAACGCGGCAGCGACACAGCGCTTCGACCTCATTCTGATGGATATTCATATGCCGGTGATGAACGGCATCGAGGCATCATCCAGTATCCGGGGACGCGAGCCGGACGAACAACGCACCCCCATCATCGCCCTCACTGCCGACGCTCTCATCACAGAACGCAGTGACCTTGACGCAACAGGAATAGACGATTTGCTGATCAAACCGGTTCAGGAAGAACAGTTGTGGCGCATGATTGCAAAGTGGGTGTACCGCACGGCACCGGAAAAACCATCTGCCACGAACATGCATCAGGCCAGTGATACTACAGCGCTGGATGAAACTTTAGGATTACAACTGGCGGGAGGCAATGCCGCGCTTGCCGCAGATTTGCTGGCCATGCTGCTGGAGGACTTGCCCAGGCAGCGTCACAGGCTCAATGCTGCCTATGCCAGTGGAGATAAGGGGGAATTCCTGGAGCATGCGCATAGACTACATGGATCGGCATGCCAATGCGGAGTCCCGGCATTGCGGGCCG
>CAMTYI010000086.1:0-24021 GCA_947085925.1 uncultured Gammaproteobacteria bacterium | reverse complement strand
TGGCATACGGCGCCAACCGGCAGCCTGCGACATCACATGTCAACGCACTTCCTTGATGATACCAGTCGCCAAGCACGATGCGCTGCGCGGCCTTGCCGCCTAGCGTAATTTCATGCGTGGCGGGGCGGTGGGTGTGGCCGTGGATCAAGCGGGTCACACCGTGTTCGCGCAAGGTGTTCTCCACTGTTTGCAGGTTTACATCCATGATTTCCTGCGCCTTCTGGCTGGATTTCTCGCGGCTTTGGGTGCGGTAATCCATGGCGATGGCGGCGCGTTGTTGCGGGGGTAATGAGAGAAACTGCTGTTGCCGCGCTGGATCACGCACTTGAGTGCGGAAATACTGGTATTCGATGTCGTCGGTACACAGCGTATCGCCGTGCATGAGCAGGGTTGGTTCGCAGTTCAAGTCGATAATGGTGGGGTCGGGAATAATGCGACAGCCGCTGGCCTCCTCAAAACCTTTTGCCATCAAGAAGTCCCGGTTGCCGTGCATCACATAGACAGGCGTGCCGCTGTCTACCAAATGTCGCAGACCTTCAATGACCGTGCGATGCTCGGGCACGGAGGCATCATCGCCTATCCACACCTCGAACAAATCGCCGAGAATATACAGCGCATCGGCCTGGACAGCCTCATTGCGCAGAAACTCTAAAAAAAGATGGGTAATCTCGGGCCGCTCCGCGCTCAGATGCAGGTCGGAAATAAATAGCGTGCTCATAAAATTGAAGAGGCCTTTTCAGCTATGCAGGGAAGGGTGGCCTGTTTTCCTCGGTAAACAGGCAGGGGCGGGATTTAACCCCGCCCCTGCCTGGCCTGACCGGCAACGGTTGTCCCGTCAGGTGATTATTTTGCTTTAGCCGCGCCGACCAGCGAGGCCTTTTTGATAACTACGGCAACTTTGGGGACATCGCCAGGGAAGGGGCCGCCCGAGCCGGTAGACACGGCACGAATCTTGTCTACCACATCCATACCCTCGACCACTTTACCGAATACCGCATAACCCCAGCCGCGTGGGTTGGGTGCGCTGTGGTTCAGGAAATCATTGTCGACGACGTTGATGAAGAACTGCGCGGTGGCCGAGTGGGGGTCGCCGGTGCGAGCCATGGCAACGGTGCCACGCATGTTCGAGAGGCCGTTGTCGGCTTCATTGTTGATAGGTGCGCGAGTTGTTTTTTGCGCGTAGTCCGGGGTGAATCCGCCGCCCTGGGCCATGAAGTTGCTGATGACGCGGTGAAAGATGGTGCCGTCGTAAAAGCCGTCCTGCACGTATTTGATGAAGTTTTCTACCGACTTTGGCGCCTTGGCGCGGTCCAGTTCCAGCACGATATTGCCCAGGCTGGTTTCCATGAGTACACGTGGATGGGTATCGGCAACCGGCGCGGCGGTCGTCTGCGCGCTAACTACCATAAGGGTGCCAAGGGTCAGGGATTTCAGCAGATATTTCATAGCGATATTGATTCCAATGTTGGTTGTAAGCAGTGTGTTGCAAGTGTAAATGAGACGCGCGGCAAAACCAAGCCATCAACACAGTGTCAGCGATTGATTCTACGCCCCTTGTTTTTGATCGTATCTTCGTAAAGCGGCATAACTATCGGCATCAGTGCTTCCATGCCCTGAATCCGCGACTCAGGGGCAGGGTGGGTGCTCAGGAACTGAGGCGGGCCGGCGCCATCCGCCGCCTGCATCTTTTTCCACACACTGATACCCGCGCGCGGGTTGAAGCCGGCGCGTGCAGCCAACTCAAGACCGATTCGGTCAGCTTCCCGTTCATCTTTTCGTGAATGAGGCAAGGTTAACCCCACTGTCGCGGCTTGTTGCAAAACATCGAGCTGTGTGGCATTCATTCCAGTAAGAATGGACAACCCGGCGAATATGGCTTGTTGACCGAGCGCCTGGGACATCTGTTCACGCGAGTGTTCGCGCAGCGCATGGGCGATTTCATGCCCCATTACAACGGCTATCTCATCGTCCGTGAGTTTGAGTTTGTTGATCAGACCGCTGTAAAACCCGATTTTCCCGCCGGGCATGCAAAAGGCATTTATCTCATCGCTATTGAACAGGCTGATTTCCCATTTCCAGCTTAATGCGTCGGAACGGAACACGGCAGTTTGAGGTATGATGTTGTTGGCTATTGCAACCAGGCGGTCATATTGTTTTTTATCGCTGTTGAGTGCGCCGCGTGCCGTGGCCTGCTGCTTTAACTGCGCGTATTGAGCGCTTCCGGCACGCTGCGCATCCTCTTCCGAAACGATCATGAACTGTTTGCGGTCAGCGCCCACTGCACCGGACTGTGTCGTGCTTTCCGTGGCGCAGCCGGTCATCATGGCGGCGCCCATGCAGGCAATCAGTAATGTCTTTATGAGCATGGTTTGTTTTGCTGTCACTGTATGAAATTCCTTCATATCTATATACCGCATAAATTATGATGGTTATGATGAAGGGACAATTATAACGTATAAGCGCTGTACGTTGTCTGCCCAGCCTCAGAGCCGGATCTACGGCAACATTAAAAGTGACCCTATGGCCCTTAAAGCAACTATTTTTAAAGCCGAGCTACAAATCGTCGACATGGATCGTAACTACTACCATGATCATATCCTCACCATTGCCCAGCATTCATCGGAAACCGACGAGCGCATGATGGTGCGGTTATTGGCCTTTGTGCGGCATGCTCAAGAGGCATTGGTGTTTGGCAAAGGGCTGAGTGCTGATGATGAGCCTGATCTCTGGCAAAAGGATTTAACCGGCACCATCGAAACCTGGATAGATGTGGGCCTGCCCGACGAAAAACGGATTCGCAAAGCCTGTGGCCGCGCCCGGCACGTATTCATTTATAATTATGGCGGCCGTAGCGCCGATATCTGGTGGGATCAAAACAGCAGCAATCTTGAACGGCTGAAAAATCTCACGGTGATAAACCTGCCAATGGCCGTAAGTCAAGCCCTGGCGAAGCTGGCGCAGCGCAATATGCAGTTGCTATGCACCGTTCAGGACGGACAGATTTGGCTGACTGATAAGGACGACACGGTGCAGGTAGACTTGGTGATGTTAAAAGCCCCGTTGTCCCATTTACGTTGATACACTGAAAAAGCCATGACAAATACTATTGTTGCTGCCTTATACAAATTTGCCAAACTGACTGACTACCGGGATATGCAACCCGGCGTGCTCGATTTTTGCGTTGCGCAAGGGCTGAAGGGAACCCTTCTGCTTGCCGCAGAGGGCATTAACGGCACTGTCGCGGGCACGCGTGCTGGAATTGATGCCCTGATCTCATTCTTGCGCGCTGATGCACGGCTTGCGGCCTTGGAGCACAAGGAGTCTTATGCCAATGAAATGCCTTTTTACAGGATGAAGGTTCGTTTGAAAAAGGAAATCGTCACGCTGGGTGTACCGGGCATTGATCCAAACGAAAAGGTAGGCATTCGCGTTGCCCCTGAGGATTGGAATGCCCTGATCTCCGACTCTGATGTGGTTCTGATTGATACACGAAATGGCTATGAATATGATATTGGCACTTTTCGCGGTGCGGTTGATCCCGGCACGGATACATTCCGCGAATTTCCGGACTACGTCAGCAAAAACCTCGACCCCGCAAAACATAAAAAAGTAGCCATGTTTTGCACCGGTGGCATTCGCTGTGAAAAAGCCACATCCTTCATGCTGGCGCAGGGATTTGAAGAGGTCTACCACCTGCAAGGCGGCATTCTAAAATACCTGGAAAAAATCCCCGCTGAAAAAAGCCTGTGGGAAGGCGAATGTTTCGTATTTGACCAGCGGGTGGCTGTCGGGCATGGTCTGGCATTGGGTGAATACGACCAATGCCACGCCTGCCGCTACCCCGTGTCTCCACAAGAAAAAGCCTCGCCAAAATACCAGGAGGGCATATCCTGTCCATACTGTTTTGACTCTCTGACGGAAGAAAAGCGCGTCAGCTCAGCGGAGCGGCAAAAACAAGTCGAATTGGCGCTCAATCGGGGCACGGCACACATCGGGTCACCGCAAAAAAAGCGGGACGCTTTTTCAGGATGAGCAACTCACTGTAATATGACGCGCCCATTCCGGCGGTATTGCAGCATAATCCTCCATCTCCGGCTGTTCGTTAAAAGGATCTTGGAGTAATGCCAACAAGCGGTCCACTTCTGAAAAATCGCGTCCCTGCTCGGCCTTGTTGATGGCAGTCTGCGCCAAGTGATTGCGTAGAATGTACTTTGGATTGACCTTGTCCATGCGTATTTTGCGTTCTGCATCGGAGCCTCGCTCTCTTTGCAAGCGGGCGCGGTAAGATTCGCTCCAGGTGTCGAACGCTGCGCGGTCGATGAATTGATCGCGCAGCGCAGTGTTTTTCTCCCCAGGTGCCGACTTGAAATGGCTTAGACCGCGGAACAGGTTGGTGTAATCGACCTGGCTGGTGTGCATCATGTCCAATAGCGTATCAATCAGTGAAGCATCTTCTTTGCTTGCGTGAGTCAGGCCCAGTTTTTGCCCCATCAATTCCACATAATGTTTGGCGTATGCCGGGCCATAATTTTGAAGGGCTGCTTCTGCGTCTTCCGTTGAAATGATCGGCGTCAAGGCCTGCGCCAGGCAGGCGAGATTCCATAGGCCGATTTGTGGCTGCTGATTATAGGCGTAACGCCCCGCAGGGTCGGAATGGTTGCAGATATAATTGGGATCATAATTTTCCATGAAACCGAACGGGCCATAATCAAAGGTGAGTCCCAGTATAGACATGTTGTCGGTGTTCATGACACCGTGAGAGAAGCCCACGGCTTGCCACTGGGCCATCAGGGTTGCAGTGCGTGTTACGACTTCATTGAAAAAGCGTGGGTATTTGTCCGGTGCGTCAATCAGGTGCGGAAAATGCTTGGCGATTACGTAATCGGCGAGCATTGCAAGAGGCTGGTTTTGTCCACGATAGAAAAACACTTCAAACGAGCCAAAACGCACATGCGAGGGCGCGATGCGCGTAACTACCGCAGCGGTTTCAGCGGTCTCGCGGTAAACCCTGTAATCGCTGCCCACGATACACAAGGCGCGCGTGGTAGGGATGCCCAGGCCATGCATGGCCTCCGAACACAAGTATTCACGGATGCTGGAGCGGAGCACGGCGCGGCCATCGCCATTGCGTGAGTAAGGGGTGCGCCCGGCGCCTTTGAGCTGGACGTCCCAATATTCCCCCGCGCCATTCTTGATTTCACCGAGCAATACCGCGCGCCCATCCCCCAGTTGCGGCACGTAGTGACCAAACTGGTGTCCCGCATAGAGCATCGCCAGCGGCTCACAACCGGGTAGCAAACGGTTGCCAATGAAATATTCGGCGAAGTCGGCGCGCTGGGTTCCGGCACTGTCCAGGCCAATCAATGGGGCGGCGTTCGCGTTGAAACTGACCAGATAAGGCTCAGGCAGCGGGGTAGGGTGGAGACGGCTGTGGAATGTGTCCGGCAGGCGGGCAAACGTATTGTCAAAATCAAGCTGTTCTAATTTTTTCATGGTGCAATTGTAACAGGAGAAATATTTTGTGTTTACGGCGCTGATAATAACGTTCAGAGCGTGTTTTAAAAGTTATTGGTATTTCGATGGCCGTGTCATCAATGCGATTCTCTACATGACTCGCGCTGGCTGTGCCTGGCGAATGCTGCCCAACGATGGCTTAAACCGTGCGTGGACGTTGCACCAGACTTTCACCCCAAATCCCCCCACAACACCTGCAACGCCGACAAGGCCGTCACCGCCGCAGTTTCAGTGCGCAATATGCGCGGGCCAATGCGTATACCCTCAAACCCGGATTGCTGCGCGCGTTTGACTTCGGCATCGCTCAGGCCGCCTTCCGGGCCGATCAACAGTGTAATCAGACGGTCATCGGGCGTGGAAAGCGATGTCAGCGTAGCAGGGGCAAGCGGATTCAATACCAGCCTGAGGCCATATGTCGGCTCTGCAAGCCAGTTACTCAAAGGCGCGGGAGACAATACCGGCGGCACCCGGTTGCGGCCGCACTGCTCGCAAGCGCTTGCCGCCACGGCCTGCCAGTGCTGCACGCGCTTGGTCAGGCGCTCACCTTCCAAACGTACTTCGCAACGCTCGCTGATCAGTGGCACGATTCTCGTCACACCGAGTTCCACCGCTTTTTGGATGGTGTAGTCCATGCGTTCCCCGCGCGATACGCCTTGCGCAAGTGTGACGTGCAACGGTGACTCGGTTTCGCGCACAATGTAGCTTCCCACACTGACTTCCGCGCGGTTCCGATCAATGCCGTGCAGCACGGCTTCATATTCTCCCCCAAGCCCATTAAACAGGATCAGCGGCGCGCCGGGTTTTAAGCGCAGTACGCGAACGACATGATTGGCGGCATTGTCACTCAAGGCCGCGCTGGTGCCGCTTGCCAGGGGGATGGGCAGATAAATTCGGGGAATACGCATAATTTATTCAGGCATCACGGGTTGCAAGTGTTATCCCTTCCCAAGCCACCTCGGCAATATAAACGGTTTGCTCTTCCGTCCAGCCACACCCTCGTGCCACGCCGTATCGGAATCACAGGCAGTTTCTCGTGATCCTTCATCTGGGTGCAGGGGTGCCAGAGCACCGCCAAATCGCGCTGGACAAGTAACTGATTGTTCATGTGTGTATAATATCCTGTCGCCGGGAGTGGGCGTATGACATGGTAATGAGGTGAAATCCTACAAAGCTCACGCGTCAAAACCACACGTTGTTTGATACAATGAAAAGCTGTAACTAATTTGTACTTCACCCGAGCGTATGATAGCAATCAACGATACGCCTCTGTTCGGAATCCTGTTTAAGGGGATGAATAAAAAATGAATATTTTCCGCCATCAATCCCGTAATCAAGTCTGTGCGCTGGCGATGCTTGTATTGTCCATGTCACTGGTGGGCTGCGCCGCCAAGACGTATCCCCCACTGCCCATAACCAAGGGTTCTTTACCCTCGACATCCGACCCGGACGCCTACAACTACCTCATTGGCCCGGGGGACGGCGTCAACATTTTTGTGTGGCGCAATCCTGAAGTTTCCAACACGGTGACGGTGCGTCCCGACGGCAAGATTACCACTCCCCTCGTGGAAGACCTCCCCGCCAGCGGCAAGACCCCCACCCAATTGGCGCGCGACATTGAAAAGGCGCTGGGAATTTATATTAAAGAACCTATAGTTACCGTGATTGTGAGTGGATTTGTTGGACCTTACAGCGAACAGATTCGCGTCGTGGGCGAGGCCGCCAAACCCCAGGCGCTTCCTTATCGCCAAAAGATGACCATGCTCGACCTGATGATCGCCGTAGGTGGAATCACCAATGCTGCTGATGGAAACAAGGCCAGCATCGTGCGCTTTGTTGGTGGCAAACAAAGGCAGTTTCAGGTGCGTCTTGAGGATTTGATCAAAGATGGAGATATCAGCGCAAATGTCGATATATTGCCAGGGGATGTGCTTATCATTCCTGAGTCCTGGTTTTAGCCGATAGCTTGCCAGGCGGCATAGGCAGGCTTTCTTTTTAAGAATACCCTTGTGCTCCGCTGGAACAATTAAATATTCCTTTAAAAACAGTTGGTTGAATTTTTCGATGAAAATCGTAATAAATCAATTTTTGAAGAGTTCCCTCGTTATGCCAGCAGAGTCTGGTAGAGCCACATGAGCTTTCGCTGCTTGTCTAATTTGAGGTAAAAGATGCAAGACGTTATTGCCCAGGTGCTTGTCTATGCGCGCGGAGTATTGCGCCATCGTTGGCTCGTAATGCTGATTGCTTGGCTGGTATGTTTTGTAGGTTGGGTCATTGTTTATAAAATGCCCGACCAATACAAGGCATCGGCGCGTGTATATGTGGACACCCAGTCCATCCTCAAGCCTCTGCTGAGTGGCTTGACAGTCCAAACCGACATGGAGCAACAGATTGCCCTTATGACGCGCACGCTGCTTAGCCGCCCGAACCTTGAGAAAGTCGCACGCATGACGGATCTCGACCTGCAAGGTAAAGAGCCTGAGCAAATGGAGGGGTTGCTGGCCGCTCTGGGTAAAGACATAACAATGGAAGGCACGGGCCGGGAGAACCTGTACACAATTGCCTACGCAAATAGCAACCCGCAATTGGCCAAAAAGGTTGTTCAATCATTGCTCACCATTTTCGTGGAAAGCAGCTTGGGCGAGAGCAGGAGAGATTCAGATAGCGCCCAGCATTTTATTGACAAGCAGATTGCCGACTACGAGCGGCGCCTCGTCGAGGCCGAAGAAAAAGTCAAGGAATTCAAACGCAAGAACGTGGGTATGATGCCCGCGCGCGGCGAAGGCTATTACGATAGCATGCAAACGGAAATGGGACTTCTCAACCAGGCGCAACTGGAGTTGCGCGAAGCCGAAAACCGCCGGAATGAGCTCAAACGCCAGATTGAGGATGAAGATCCATCCGACACTTCTGTCGCCCCCCCCCCGACCGCATCAACGTCCGCTATTGATGCCAGAATTGAGGGAATGCGATCCAAAATGGATGGCTTACTGTTGCAGTATACGGAGCGTCACCCTGACATTGTCGAGATAAAGCGTGTCATTGCAGAACTGCAGAAACAAAAGCAGGACGAGCTGAAAGCGGCGGCCTCAAAAGGCAAGAAGGGTAGTGGTGTGTCTTCGGCAAATCCTGTTTACGCTCAAATGAAAATCGCCTTGAACGAGGCAGATGCCAACGTTGCCTCGTTGCGAGTACGCGTAGGAGAATACTCCAGACGGGTTAACCAACTGAAGGGAATGGTCAATGTCATTCCCCAGGTTGAAACCGAGCTGGCACAGCTAAACCGCGACTACGAAGTAAATAAGCAGAACTACGACACGCTGCTGGCACGGCGCGAGTCCGCCAAAATGTCTCAGGAAGTGGGGCAAAATGCCGATGATGTTAAGTTCAGGGTTATTGATCCTCCCTTTGTGCCCTCGGCTCCCTCGGCTCCAAACCGTCCTTTGCTGATGAGCTTGGTGTTGCTCGGCGGCTTGGTAGGGGGTTTGGTGTTCGCGCTACTGTTCTCCCAGCTTAAACCGGTATTTGACAACCGGCGCAGCCTTGCGGAAATCACAGGAATTCCCGTGTTGGGGAGCGTGTCGATGGTGTGGACGCCAGCGCAAACGCGCAAACGGCGTATAGAGTTGGGGGCATTTGCATTGACTGGTCTTGGCCTTTTAATGACTTTCGGCGGCATTGAAACAATGTTACTGCTTGACATCGATATCGTGGGGCGGGTTAAAGGTCTGGTGGGAAGCTGAGCATGAGCACGATCGAAAAAGCTATTGAACAAATGGAACGGCCAGGCAGCGCAACCCCGGAGGCCGATTCTGCGGCAGGTAAGGCCGAAACACCCATGGAAAACAGGGCGGAACTACGCAGTAGCATTCAGCAAGCTATCGAAAAATTTGAGAATCAGTCTTCTCCGCCGCCGATACATGCTGTAAACAAGGCTGAGCCAGCCTCCCCACAAAACGAGCGCGCCGCGTCATCCTCATCGCCAAATAGAGAGCAGCCTCGCACGGTTGCGGCACAAGAGACGGCATTGGCAGTTTCAGGGCGTGAAATCAAACTCGATATGCTCCGCCTCAGAGCATCCGGCATGGTAACGCCCGATGCCGCACGCAGCCAGATTTCCGAGGAATTCCGCATGATCAAGCGCCCCTTACTGAAAAATGCCTTCGGGCAAGGGGCGGCCCTGGTCGAAAACGGGAACCTGATCATGGTGACCAGTGCTTTTCCGGGCGAAGGCAAAACCTTCAATTCCATCAATCTGGCAATGAGCATTGCCACGGAGTTTGATAACACGGTTTTGCTGATAGATGCCGATGTGGCGCGGCCCGCCGTTACCGCCTATTTCAATATCGAGACCGGCCCCGGGCTGGTGGATTACCTGACGGGCGACCACCCCGACTTGTCGCAACTATTGATCAGGACCGACATCCCCAAGCTGACTCTGCTGCCTGCAGGGAGGCGGCATCAACATTCCACGGAACTGCTCGCCAGCGAGAATATGCGCAATCTGGTGCGGGAACTGTCGCAGCGCTATTCTGATCGAATTATAATTTTCGATTCTCCGCCCTTGCTTGCTACGACGGAAGCAAGCGTGCTTGCCAGCTTGATGGGACAAATTGTAGTGGTTGTGGAGTCGGAAAAAACTACGCAGGATGCGCTCAAAGAGGCATTATCGCTGCTTGATGCCAACAAGAGCATTAATCTGGTTTTGAACAAGAGCCGCCAGCCTTTCGGTGCCGATTACTACGGAGCTTATTATGGCAGCTACGGCCAGTAAATCATCCAACACATGTGTGTTTTGACAGTGTGGCGCAGGGGTTCGCTAGTACGGCAAGGCGGCTTATCGCTATTTTGCATGGTCACGCTGGCTACTCCGGCGATAGTCCATGCGATGGATTGGAATGTTAAGCCGTCATTAAACCTGTCTGAAACATACTCCGACAATATTACACTTGCCCCGCGTGGCAGAGAGCAGAGCGAGTTCATTACCCAGATCAATCCTGGCGTCTCGTTGACCGGTGATGCAGCCCGGCTGAAACTCAATTTGAACTATCGAATGCAAAATCTGTTTTATGCAAAGGACAGTTCGCGCAACAACATTCGCCATCAACTGTTTGCAAACGGCACAGCCACGCTCGTGGAAGACACCTTCTTCGTTGACGCAAGCAGCTCCATCGGTCAGCGGCTTATTTCAGGTACAGGCCCTATACCGATGGACAATGTTTCGGTTACCGGCAATACCACCGATGTCGTTACATTTCGGGTGAGTCCTTATCTGCGTCATAACTTTGGTTCAACTGCTTCTACGGAGGTACGCTACAGCTATGACACTGTCAATTATCAGGCCGGAGGATTTAATAGCGCCTCCAATACAATTTCCGCAAATTTAAAAAGCGGGCCGAGTTTTAATCAAATACCCTGGGGATTGACTTATCGCCAACAAAAAATCAGCTATGCGGGGTCCGGGCGTTCTGATGTAAAGTTCGAGATGCTCACTGGCAATGTGAGTTATATTCTGACCCGTAAATTCAGCTTGATTGCACAGGGTGGCTATGAGCAGAATAGCTATATCGTTGCTGCCGCAGGACAGCGCCCTAGTGGTGTTTTTTGGAGTGCGGGCGCGAACTGGGCGCCGACCTCTCGCACATCGCTGCAAGCCACCTACGGAAAGCGGTTTTTTGGAACGACCTATTCTTTTAACTTGAATCACACAACGCGTCGCACCAGTTGGCAAGCCAGTTATACGCAAAATGTAACGACAGTGCGCCAACTGGAGTTTGAAAGACAGTTTTTTGTGGCTGTCAACCCTGCTACGGGCAACCCGTTTGTCGATCCGATCACTGGGTTTCCTATATTACTGGCGCGGAATGTACCTGAACTCACCAATGACGTATTTATAATCAAACGCCTGCAAGGTACCGTTGGCTACAGCCCCGGCAAAAACAGTTTTACACTAAGTGTTTTTGATCAACGATTTGAGTTTCAAAATAGTCCGAGGGTTGATGAATCTTATGGAGGGCAGGGTTCATGGACCCTGCGTCTTGCGCCTAACACGCAGAGCATAACGACCGCTGGCTGGCAGCACACGGATTTTGGCGCACCGTTGAACCGGCAGAACAGTTTCTGGAATGCGGGTATTGGCCTGAGCCGCAATATGAATCCACATTTGACAGGTCGTCTTGACTATCGCTATTTCACGAACGATCCCAGCATTAGCGGTGCCGGTTATGCTGAAAACAGGGTGATCGCCAGTTTGAACATGACCTTTTAAGAGAATAGCCAATGTACGAATCATTCTATAAATTACGCGACAAACCGTTTCAACTTGGCCCTGACCCGCGCTTTTTTTTCGGCAGCCGCAGCCACAAACGTGCCATGGCTTATCTGCGCTATGGCCTGAATCAGGGTGAAGGCTTTATCGTTATCACGGGCGACATTGGAACGGGTAAAACCACCCTGATGCGCACCCTGTTTACCGATTTGGTGAGGGAAAATGTGGTAGCCGCGCAATTGGTGACTACGCAACTTGAAGCGGATGACATGCTGCGCATGGTGTCGGCCTCATTTGGTCTGGCCCACGAAGGTATCAGCAAAGCAGCGTTGCTTAAAAATCTGGAGATCTTCCTGACGGCACGCGCCAGAGAGGGTAAACGTGTGTTACTGGTGGTTGACGAGGCGCAAAATATCCCGGTGCGATCCCTTGAGGAATTGCGCATGCTGTCCAACTTTCAGACAGGTGACAAGGCACTACTACAAAGTTTTCTGCTGGGACAAGCGGAATTTCGCCACACCCTGCAGTCGGACGGTATGGAGCAGTTGCGTCAGCGTGTGATTGCGGCCTATCACCTTGACCCACTTGATGCGGATGAAACCCAATCCTATATTGAGCATCGCCTGCGCAGGTCAGGGTGGACGGGAGATCCCACGTTTACCGACGCTGCTTATGTCGCCATTCATAATGCTACTGGTGGCATACCGCGCCGTATCAACACATTCTGTGACCGCTTGTTGTTATATGGTTTTTTGGAAGAAATCCACGAGATTGATGGCGAAACCGTTGCGGCGGTTGAGGAAGAATTACGCCAGGAAATGCCCCGTTCAAACAGGCTGGTAGGCGCTTCTGGTGGGCCGCCTATAGGTGCGGCGTTTGAACAGCGCCTTACAGCATTGGAATTGTCGATGCAGACATTACAGGAATCCATCTGTAACGAGCTGGGGTTGATACGCAGGGCCGTCTCACGCGGCAGCGATTCTTCAACAAATACCTAATTCACTTGCCTGCCATGAAAGCATAGTAAATTAACCTGAAAATGGCTAGTGGGACCTACTGCCGCTTTTAGCTTGCATTGTTCTCTGTATGCTTTTTAATTTTGTAAAAAAAACAGACTAATAGTCAGGGGTAAACTTGGCAAACTATACCGTCCCGAAAATAATCTGTGTGGTGGGCGCCCGCCCCAACTTCATGAAAATCGCCCCGATCATGGCTGCCTTGGCTTCAGCACCCAAGCCTCTTCAGGCGCGGCTGGTGCATACCGGCCAGCATTACGATGAGGCCATGAAACACCAGTTTTTCAATCAGTTGGGCATCCCTCATCCCGATATGGATCTAGGGGTAGGCTCCGGCAGCCACGCGGTGCAGACGGCGGAGGTGATGCGCCGTTTTGAGCCTGTGCTGGATGCTGAACAGCCGCAAGCAGTGCTGGTAGTGGGCGATGTCAATTCCACTATCGCCTGCGCGCTGGTTGCTGCAAAGAAAGGCGTGCCGGTGATTCATGTCGAGGCGGGTTTGCGCAGTTATGACCGCACCATGCCGGAAGAAATCAACCGCGTACTTACCGATCAGATTTCCGATCTGCTATTCACCACGGAACGTAGTGCGCACGAAAATTTGTTGCGCGAAGGCATTGATGGCGGCCGCATCCATTTTGTGGGAAATGTGATGATCGACACTCTGCTGCGCCATGTGCGACAGGCGACACCCGCATCGCAGACGCTGGCGCCGGCGACCGATCCAGCGCTATTTCTCGACAACTCTGATGGTTACGCTGTGCTGACCTTGCACCGCCCTTCCAATGTGGATGATCCGGTTGTGCTGGAGCGATTGCTCACGACCTTGCGCGGGATCAGTGAACGGTTGCCGCTGGTATTTCCGGTGCATCCGCGCACCGAGGCGCGTATTGCGGAGATGGGCTTGAGCACGCTGCTTGATACGCCGCGCATTCAGCGCCTGCCGCCGCAGGGTTATCTGGCGATGCTGGGGCTAATGTCCCAAGCCCGCCTGATGCTGACGGATTCCGGCGGCATCCAGGAGGAAACCACGGCGCTGGGCGTGCCTTGCATTACCTTGCGCGAGAATACCGAGCGGCCGATTACTGCGGAGGAGGGCACTAACACGGTGGTGGGTACTGACCCTACCAAAATTCTGGCCGCTTTCAACGATATCATCACCCATGGCGGCAAGGCGGGGAGGGTGCCCGAGTTGTGGGACGGGCGCGCCGCTCAGCGTATTGTGAGTGTTTTGTGCGAGCGTCTGGCATGAATGCTGCCACCTTGCGTAATGCCATGAGCGTGGATGTGGAGGATTATTTCCAGGTCTCCGCGTTTGAGAAACACATTCGTCGTGATCAGTGGGATGCTTTGCCGTGCCGCGTTGAAGCAAATACCCATCGCGTGATGGATTTGTTCGATCAGCACGGCATAAAAGCAACTTTTTTCATGCTGGGCTGGCTGGCGGAACGCTATCCGCAATTGGTGCGGCGTATTGTGGATAACGGCCATGAACTGGCCAGCCATGGTTATTCGCATGTGCGGGTAACGCAGCAGCAACCTGATGAATTTCGCGCGGATGTCTCGCGCACCAAAACACTGCTGGAGGATATCAGCGGCGTTGAAATACGTGGTTATCGTGCTGCGAGTTATTCCATCGGTGCGCGCAACCTGTGGGCACTGGACGTACTCGCCGAGACCGGCCATGTGTACAGTTCCAGCATCTATCCCATCCATCATGATCTCTACGGCATGCCCGAGGCGCCGCGCTTTGCCTTTTACCCCCATGATGAACAAGGACTGCTGGAAATACCCGTAACCACGGTGAATCTGTTTGACCGCAAGCTGCCATGCGGCGGCGGCGGGTATTTCCGCTTTCTGCCCTATGAGTTATCACGCTGGGCGATGCGCCGCGTCAACAACAACGATGGCCAATCCTGCGTATTTTATTTCCATCCATGGGAGATCGACCCCGGCCAACCGCGCCAACAAGGTATCAGCCTCAAAACGCGCTTCCGGCACTACGTTAATCTGGAGCGTATGGAGGGGCGTCTGGCGGCCTTGCTGAAAGATTTTCACTGGGATCGCATGGACCACATATTTTTGGATGGAAACAGGACAGCCAGCGTTTGGGCAGTACAAAATCTGGCTATCTCTCATGCAGGTTAAGTGGCTTAATGTAAATGACAGGACGCGCTGGGATGCCTTCGTTACCGGTTGCCCGGAGGCCACTTTTTTTCACCGTGCCGGCTGGAAAGAGGTCATTGAACGGGTATTGGGGCATCACTGTTATTTCCTGTATGCGGAACATGATGGCGAGATACAGGGCGTGTTGCCATTAGGCCATGTCAATAGCCGTTTGTTCGGAAATGCCCTGACTTCCCTGCCATTTTGCGTTTACGGTGGCATTGCCGCTGCCAATGAAACAGCGCGCAGTGCTCTGGATAAAGAGGCGCAACGCCTGGCGGCGGAACTGAAAGTGGATTATCTGGAGTTGCGCAACCTCAAACCGCAACACAGCGATTGGCCCATCAAGGACCTGTATGTCACGTTTCGAAAAGAGATCGACGCCGACCCCGAACAGACTATGCTGGCGATTCCGCGCAAGCAGCGCGCCATGGTGCGCAAGGGCATCAAAAATGATTTATGCAGCGAGATTGATGAGAGTGTCGATCGTTTTTATGATGCCTATGCGCGTAGCGTGCATTACCTTGGAACACCGGTAAATAGCATAAAATACTATAAAATGCTCAAGCAAGTATTTGATAAGGATTGCGAAGTTCTTACCATCACCAAGGACGGGCGCACGGTGAGCAGCGTGATGAGCTTTTATTTTCGCGATGAGGTGTTGCCCTATTACGGTGGTGGCACAAGTGCAGCACGCGGACTGGCTGCGAATGATTTTATGTACTGGGAGTTGATGCGCCGCGCCGGTGAGCGGGGCGTCAAGATGTTTGATTTTGGGCGCAGCAAGAAGGGCACGGGTTCTTACGCCTTCAAAGAGAATTGGGGTTTTAAGCCGCAGCCGCTCTATTACGAACACTGCTTAATGGGCATTAAGGATATGCCTGACATCAATCCGCTGAACCCAAAATATCAGTTGTTTATCCGGCTGTGGAAGGCCATGCCTTTTGCGTTGACCAAAATTATTGGTCCTCAGCTTGCGAAAGACCTGGGATAAGAGTCATGCAGGAACTGCTGTTTCTAGCGCACCGCATCCCTTATCCCCCCAACAAGGGCGACAAGATCCGCTCGTTTCATTTGCTCAAATATTTGGCCAGCAAGTATCGCGTTCACCTGGCCGCGTTTGTGGATGACAAAGATGATTGGCGCCATGTGTCACGGCTGCGCCAAATTTGCGGTGAGACGCACTTTGTGGCACTGCGCCCCGGTTTGGCGCGCTTGCGTAGTGTTAGCGGCTTTTTTAGCGGCGAGCCTTTGACTGTGCCGTATTACCGTGATGTGGGCATGCAGGCCTGGGTGGATCAACTCTTGACGACTCGGCCAGTGCGACGCGTATTGGTGTTTTCCTCGGCAATGGCACAGTACATGATGGGGCGCACCTTGCCTGGCGCGCGCCGTGTGATTGATTTTGTCGATGTCGATTCCGATAAATGGCGGCAATATGCTCAAAGCAAATCCTGGCCGATGAGCGCAGTTTACCGGCGCGAAGCCACGCGATTGCTGGCTTACGACCGGCAGGTGGCGGGTGACTTTGACGCCAGTGTGTTTGTATCCTTTGAAGAGGCGGAGCTATTCAAAAAACTCGCGCCTGACGCTGCGACGCGCATCAGCCATATCAATAATGGTGTGGACAGCGACTACTTTTCGCCGGAAAGGAACTATGACTCCCCTTACACGGCGGGAGAAAAAGTGCTGGTGTTCACGGGTGCGATGGATTACTGGGCGAATGCCGACGCGGTGCGCTGGTTTGCCCGCGAAGTATTTCCTTTGGTGCGTGAGCAGGTGCCGGAGGCGCTTTTTTACATCGTTGGCGGGCGCCCGTCGGTTGAGGTGCAGCAATTAGCCAATCTCCCTGGCGTGCATGTCACATGCGCGGTGCCGGATGTGCGCCCTTATCTTGCCCATGCTGTAGCGGCGGTTGCACCGTTGCGTATTGCGCGTGGCATACAAAACAAGGTGCTGGAGGCCATGTCCATGGCCAAACCCGTGCTCGCGACGCAAGCCGCAGCAGAGGGGATAGAGGGTGTCTCCGGCGTGCTGGTGGCTGAGGAGCCTGCGGATTTTGCTGCGCTGGCCGTGCGAATATTGCGCGGCGAGATGAATGCGGAGACAGGCAGGGCGGGGCGCGCGTGCGTGTTGCAGCGCTACAACTGGACATCGAACCTTGCGCGCCTGGGTTATTTGCTGGAAGGTGGTGGCGCACATGATGCGCCGCATGCGCTGCCCAGCATAGTGGCGGCATGAATACGCCCCATGCTCAACCACCGCTGGTGGCGCACATTATCCATCGCCTGGATGTGGGCGGATTGGAGAATGGTTTGATCAACATCATCAACCATGCGTCTGAAAATCGCTACCGCCA
Source organism: uncultured Gammaproteobacteria bacterium (assembly GCA_947085925.1). Taxonomy (GTDB): domain Bacteria; phylum Pseudomonadota; class Gammaproteobacteria; family Ga007554; genus LNEJ01. The sequence continues at coordinate 6,701 of CAMTYI010000086.1, read as the reverse complement.
CGTGATTATCTGCATGACAGATTATAATCCTGCCTTTCGCGCGCGCATACGCCGTGCGGGCGTGGAATGTTATGCGCTGCATAAACGCGAGGGTAAGGATTTCGGCGTCTATCTACGCTTGTGGCGATTGTTGCGCCAACTTCGCCCAGACATCGTTCATACCCGCAATCTTTCGGCACTGGAGGCGCAGCTCCCCGCCGCGTTGGCCGGTGTGCCTGGCCGGGTGCATGGTGAACACGGCAGGGATGTGCATGACATTGACGGCACCAATCGCAAATACAACCTGTTGCGCCGTGCCTTCCGGCCCTTGGTGGACAGATACATTCCGCTGTCGCGCGACCTGGAGCAATGGTTGCGCAATCAGGTTGAAGTGCCGGGCAAAAAGATTGTCCACATCTGCAACGGCGTGGACAGCGCGCTGTTTCACCCAGCACAGCAGGGGCGCGCGTCTTTACCTGTAGAGGGGGTTGCCGATAAAGACAGCATAGTCATCGGTACACTCGGGCGCATGCAAACGGTCAAGGACCAATTGACCCTGGTGCGGGCATTCCTGCTGTTGCTGGAGCGTCTGCCCAATGCGCGAGAGCGGCTGCGTCTGGTGTTGATCGGCGATGGCCCGCTACGCGCCGAGGCACAAGAATTGCTGCGCCAGGCGAGCGCGCTCGATCTGTGCTGGCTGCCCGGCTCCCGCGATGATACCCCGCACCTGTTGCGTTGCCTGGACATCTTTGTGTTGCCCTCGCTTGCCGAAGGCATCTCCAACACCATCCTTGAGTCGATGGCAAGTGGTCTGCCAGTGCTGGCGACCCGCGTGGGTGGCAACCCGGAACTGGTGAAGGAAAACCTGACCGGCACGCTGGTGCCCCCTAATGATGCACAAGCGATGGCTGATGGCCTGCAATCCTACATTGAGGATCCGCAGATGATGCGTCGCCATGGCGAGGAAGGGCGCCGACGTGTGGAACAGGAGTTCAGCCTGACGCATATGGTGGAGCGCTATATGGCGGTTTATGATGCGCTGCTTTTGGAGAAAACGAAGTAAAAAGGCGTGATCCACGAAAGGCACAGTATTTGGCGTGTACCGGGAAATGGGCGCCACCTGAAAGCAACAGAGGCTTTTTCGTGTCTTTCGTGCTTTTCGTGGACAATGGATAGTATAAATAACCTGAGAAATGTGATTTAACTATGTGTGGTATCGCAGGTATTTTTGACACGCGCGGCGCTCGTGAAGTAAACGAGGCGCTGCTGGCACGCATGAATCAGGTGCAGTTTCACCGTGGACCGGATGAGGGTGGTCAGCATACCGAACCAGGTGTCGGCCTGGCACACCGACGTCTGTCTATCATCGATTTGTCCAGCGGTCACCAACCACTGTTCAATGAGGACGGCTCGGTGGTGGTGGTGTTCAATGGCGAGATCTATAACTTTCAGGAACTCGCCAAGGAGCTGGCGGAACTCGGCCATATTTTCCGTACCCATAGCGATACCGAGGTGATTGTCCACGCCTGGGAACAGTGGGGCGAGGCGTGTGTGCAGCGTTTTCGCGGCATGTTCGCCTTTGCGCTGTGGGACCGCAACCGGCAAACCCTGTTCCTGGCGCGAGACCGGCTGGGGATCAAGCCTTTGTATTATGCTGTTCTCGCCAATGGCCTGCTGATCTTCGGCTCTGAACTCAAGGCATTACAGTCACATCCTGACCTTTCACATGAGATTGATTCGCGTGCCGTGGAGGATTATTTTGCCTACGGCTACGTGCCCGAGCCCAAGACCATCCTGCGGCACGCGTTCAAACTACCGCCAGGTTACACCTTGACGTTGCGTCGTGGCGAGGCCCTGCCACAACCACGCCAATACTGGGATGTGCCTTTTAAATCGGTCGATTACTCAAGTGAAAGCGAGGCATCTGAAGAGCTTGTTCATCGCTTGCGTGAGGCAGTGAGCAGCCACATGATCTCCGAAGTCCCGCTTGGAGCATTTCTCTCCGGCGGTGTGGATTCCAGCGCCGTGGTGGCGATGATGGCGGGATTGTCCAAAGAGCCGGTCAATACCTGCTCAATCTCTTTTGGCGATCCGGCATTCGATGAATCGCGTTTTGCCGCCCAGGTTGCCGAGCGTTATCACACCCAACACTATGTGGAACGGGTGGATGCCGATGACTACGATCTCATCGACCGGTTGGCCGAGCTCTATGATGAACCTTATGCGGACAGTTCGGCCATTCCCACCTACCGGGTATGCGAGCTGGCGCGTAAACGGGTGACGGTGGCACTGTCCGGCGACGGCGGTGATGAAAATTTTGCCGGTTACCGGCGTTATCGCTGGCACACATACGAGGACCGGATGCGTTCGCTATTGCCGCAAGCGGTGCGCAGTCCGTTGTTCGGAATGTTGGGAAGGCTGTATCCGAAAGCCGATTGGGCGCCCAAGGTGTTGCGTGCCAAGACCACCTTCGAGGCGATGGCGCGGGATTCCGTTGAGGGTTATTTTCACGGCGTATCGATTCTGGGGGATAGGATGCGAACGCGACTGTTCAGCCCTGCGTTCCGCCGGGAGCTGCAAGGCTATCAAGCCATTGAGGTGATGCGTGACCATGCACGCAATGCGCCCGACCACCCTCTATCCAAGGTGCAGTACCTGGATATGAAAACCTACCTGGTGGGCGACATTCTCACCAAGGTGGACCGCGCCAGCATGGCCCACGCACTGGAAGTGCGGGTGCCGTTGCTCGATCATGAGTTGGTTGAATGGGTCTCGGGCCTCCCCCCGGACATCAAGCTCAAGGGCCGTGAAGGTAAATATATTCTTAAAAAGTCGCTGCAACCTTATCTTTCAGATGATATTTTATATCGTTCCAAGATGGGCTTCGCAGTGCCGTTGGCGAGCTGGTTCCGTGGGCCGCTACGCGAGCGGGTACGCGACGCCTTGCTGGGCGCCACACTGGCGGATACCGGCATCTTCGATCAAAACTTTTTACGGCAGTTAGTCGACCAGCATCAATCGGGTGCGCGCGACCACAGCGCTGCTTTGTGGTCGTTACTTATGTTTGAGGCGTTTCAACGTAAGGCTTCGGGAGTTTAGCACTATGCGTGATGCTCTAAAAATGACACCAGCATCATCACAGATCAGCACAAAGGGGTGGCGGATATCGGCACCACTCGTTATCGGCGTATTGCTCGCCATTCTGGGGCTGTTCTGGCAGACCGCCCAGTCCATGGTGGATATCTGGTGGCGTTCCGAAACCTTTACTCATGGCTTTATGATCGTACCCATCAGCGCCTGGCTGATCTGGAACAAACGTCAAACGCTCGCACAAATCATTCCAGTACCGAATCGTTGGGGATTGCTGTTTCTGGCAGGTTTCAGCCTGCTGTGGTTGGTAGCGCATACGGTCGATATTCTGGTGATACAGCAGTTCGCCCTGGTAGGGATGCTGATCGCAACGGTGTGGAGCCTGTTGGGGAATCAGGCCACATGGGCGATTGCCTTTCCGCTGGGATTTTTGTTTTTTGCCGTGCCGGTGGGAGAGGGGCTAATCCCCTCCATGATGAACTTCACCGCTGATTTCACGGTAAAGGCGCTCCAGTTGACCGGCATACCGGTCTACCGGGAGGGGACATTCTTTGAGATTCCCAGCGGGCACTGGTCCGTTGTCGAGGGATGCAGCGGACTGCGTTATTTGATCGCCTCCGTGACACTGGGTTTTCTTTATGCCTATCTCACCTATCAAACACTGTGGCGGCGTTTGGTATTTATCTCGCTAGCCCTGATTGTCCCCGTTATAGCAAACGGGCTGCGCGCCTACATGATCGTGATGATCGCCCATTTAAGCGACATGAAATTGGCATTGGGAATAGACCATTACATTTATGGCTGGGTGTTCTTCGGTTTGGTGATGGTGTTGCTATTCTGGGTAGGCAGTTTCTGGCGCGAAGATGTTCATGCCTCTCCGGTGGCAACGGTGGGTGAAGCACCCGCTAATAGCGCCATGAGCAACCACAGCAGCGGGAAAAAGGCCGTGGTGATGGGCCTTGTCGTGCTTGCACTGTTAAGCACCGGCCCGCTGATGGCGTATTTTTATAAGGGCGGCACTGCCGAATCCGTCAAGGTCACACTCAAAGCCCCAGTGCCTGCCAACACCTGGCAGGTCAGCACAACACCAAAGTGGGATTGGCAGCCGCGCTATGCGGGTATGAATGCGCAACTTCAACAGACTTACACCCGCAATGGGCAGACCGCCAGCATTTATCTGGCCTATTATCGAAATCAACATCAGGGTGCGGAACTGGTCAATTCACAAAACGTCATGATCGAGCAAAAGCATCCCGTATGGAGCAATGTCGGGGAGCAAGCGGTAACCATTCCGATTAATGGGTACACCGTTCAGATACGCCAGACAAAGTTGCATTCGCCCGGCACCAAGTTGCTGATCTGGGATTGGTACTCGCTGGATGGCACCTATACCTCAAGCGCTTATGTCGCAAAGCTGCTGGAAGCGAAATCAAAATTGCTCGGTGGGCAAAGGAATGCCACCGGCATCGTGATTGCGACAGAATATGATGACAAAACCGAGCCTGCGGCGGATGTTTTGCGCAGCCTCGTCGCGGACATGCTGCCTTCCATCGAGGCCAGCCTTAATGATGCAGCCAATCAGCAGTGATCTATCCATGAGCCTGCATATTCTCCACGTTCTCGACCATTCCATCCCGCTGCACAGCGGCTATACCTTCCGCACCCGCGCCATTTTGGAGCAACAGCGGGTGCTGGGCTGGAAAACCAGCCACATCACCAGCTCAAAGCAGAAGGCAAGCGCATCGTTGGAAGAGGATGTTGACGGCCTGCATTTTTACCGCACGCCGCAGCCTTCAGGGCTGATGGCACGCCTGCCCGTGCTTAATCAGCTTGCTGGTATTGATGTTTTGGCCGGGCGTCTGGAGCAGGTGGTGCGCGAGATTAGGCCCGACATTCTCCATGCCCACTCGCCTGCATTGAATGGCATGGCAGCCTTGCGTGTCGGCAGAAAACTTAACATCCCGGTAGTCTACGAGGTGCGGGCCTTCTGGGAGGATGCCGCTGTGGATCACGGCACCAGCAGGGAAGGGGGGCTACGTTACCGCGCCACTCATGCGCTGGAAACCTATGTGTTGAAACAATCGAACGCCATTACGACTATTTGCGAAGGGTTACGCGCTGACATTGTGGGGCGCGGCATATCCAAAGATAAAGTCACCGTTATACCCAACGCAGTGGATCTCGAACGCTTTGTTATTGGTGGTACACCGGATCCCCAGTTGATCGACGCGCACGGTTTGACAGGCAAGCGCGTACTGGGCTTTATCGGTTCATTTTACGCCTACGAAGGCCTGCCATTACTGCTTCAGGCCTTGCCTGGAATATTGATGAAGATGCCGGATGTGCGCATTCTGCTGGTCGGTGGTGGGCCGCAGGAGGCCCATCTTAAACAGCTCGCCAACGAGCTTGCCATTGCTGACAAAGTGATATTTACAGGCCGTGTCCCTCACGGTGAGGTACAACGTTACTATGACATGGTGGATATTCTGGTGTATCCACGCCTCTCCATGCGGCTGACGGAATTGGTTACGCCCCTCAAGCCACTTGAAGCGATGGCGCAAGGACGTTTGCTGATCGCCTCCGATGTGGGTGGTCACCACGAATTAATCCGGCATGGAGAAACCGGGATACTGTTTCGGGCAGATGATGTCACTGCACTGACAGGTGCAATTATTGAATTGCTGGAGAATCACGAGCGTTGGCCAATATTGCGCGAGCAGGCACGCCTTTTTGTCGAAAAGGAGCGCAACTGGCCAGTGAGCGTGGCGCGTTATAAAGCAATCTATGAACGGCTTGCGGCCAATACATCAGCAGCTCATGCCTGACGCGCGGCCAAAACTGCTGGTCTTCACAACGCTGTTTCCGCACTCAGGGCGGCCCAATGCCGGGTTATTTATTCGTGAACGCATGTTCCGGGTAGGGCGGCAGTTGCCTTTGATTGTGGTATCGCCACAGCCGTGGTTTCCATTTCAAGGCCTATTGCAAAGCATTCGCCCCCACTTTCGGCCCAGCGCCCCCCACCATGAAATCCAGGATGGGATTGAGGTATTTTTTCCGCGTTTTTTTTCCGTGCCGGGTTTGTTCAAGTCATTTGACGGTCTGTTCATGGCGCTGGGCAGCCTGTTTCTTTTACGTCGCCTGAAGCAGCGCTTTGACTTTGATCTGATTGACGCCCACTTTGCTTACCCTGATGGCTATGCCGCAGTATTGCTCGGCAAGTGGTTGCAAGTGCCAGTGACAATCACACTGCGTGGCACTGAAGTGCCACTGTCGCGCATCAAAGGGCGGCGGCAGTTAATCATCAAGGCCTTGCAACTGGCAACACGCATATTTTCGGTTTCAGCATCATTGAAGCAGCATGTGGTTGATATGGGTATAGCCGCGTCTAAAATTCGGGTTGTAGGCAATGGTGTGGATACCACCAAATTTCAATGCGTCGAGAAAAATGAAGCGCGTAACAAGCTTGGGTTGCCGCTGGATATGCCCGTGCTTATATCGGTGGGCGCACTGGTCGAACGCAAAGGTTTTCACCGTGTCATTGAATGTTTACCTGATCTTTGCCAGCAGTTTCCTGGCCTGCGTTATCTGATTGTGGGCGGGGCCGGCCCGGAAGGCGACTGGAGCCAACAACT
>CAMTYI010000085.1:0-8978 GCA_947085925.1 uncultured Gammaproteobacteria bacterium | reverse complement strand
GATGAAGGGCGTATCGCTCACGCCGATGGCGGGCGCGCAAGGCGAGTTCGCGGGCGTGGCGATGATCCGCGCCTACCACGACGCGCGCAATGATGTGCTGCGCACCGAAATTCTGGTGCCCAGCGCGGCGCATGGCACCAACCCGGCCACGGCGGTGATGTGCGGCTACACGGTGCGCGAGATCCCCACCGATGCACAGGGGGACGTGGACATCGAGGCGCTGAAGGGCGCGGTCGGTCCGCACACGGCGGGGATCATGCTCACCAACCCTTCTACGCTAGGGGTGTTTGAGCGCCGCATCATGGAGATTGCGCAGATCGTGCATGAGGCGGGCGGGCTGCTGTATTACGACGGCGCCAACCTCAATGCAATTCTCGGCAAGGTCAAGCCCGGCGACATGGGTTTCGATGTCATCCACATGAACCTGCACAAAACCTTTTCCACCCCGCATGGCGGCGGCGGCCCCGGTGCCGGGCCGGTGGGCGTAAGTGAAAGACTGTTACCTTTCATGCCGGTACCCATTGTGGACTACGACGGGAAGGCCTACCGCTTCCTCACCGAGGCGGACCGGCCACACACCATTGGCCGTCTCTCGGCCTTCGCGGGCAACGCGGGCGTGCTGCTGCGCGCCTATATCTACGCGCGCCTGCTGGGATCGGAAGGCATGCACCGCGTCGCCGAATTCGCCACACTCAACGCCAATTACCTGATGGCGCGCCTGGCGCACAGCGGCTATGATCTGGCCTTTCCAGAGCGCCGCGCCACGCATGAGTTCATCGTCACCCTCAAGCGTCAGGCCAAGGAGTTGGGCATCACCGCCATGGATGTCGCCAAGCGCCTGCTCGATCTGGGCTATCACGCGCCCACCACCTATTTCCCGCTCTTGGTGCCGGAGTGCCTGCTGATCGAGCCGAGCGAAACCGAGGCCAAAGAAGAGCTGGACCGCTTCATCACCGCCATGCAACAGATTCTCACAGAGGCGCAAACCACACCCGAGATCGTCAAGGCAGCGCCCCACACCCTGCCCGTGCGGCGCCTGGATGATGTTAAGGCCGCGCGTGAACTGGACCTTGCTTGGAAGCCGTTGGGGTAACTCATGGCAAGCCAGGATAAACCCCTCGTCCATATCGTGCGGGCGATGGGCTATTCGCTCAAAGGCCTCAAAGCCGCACTGGCCTTTGAGGTGGCCTTTCGCATCGAGCTTGCGCTGTTCGTGATCCTTGCCCCGCTTGGCATCTGGCTGGGCAGTAGCGGCATGGAACGGGCGCTGCTGGTGGGCTGCCTGATGCTGGTGCTGATCATTGAGCTGCTCAACTCCGCGCTGGAAGCAGCGGTGGATCGCACCGGCACGGATTTCAACACCTTGGCTGGACGCGCGAAAGACCTTGGCTCAGCGGCTGTGATGGTTGCTCATCTCAACGTGATAGTGGTGTGGGGGCTGGTGTTGCTGGGTTAGGTTCAATTGTGGTTAGAAACTATTCACGATCTCGCTGAAGGGCGCATCGCAGTGGGGCAATATGCGCACCAACTCATGATGATTGCCTTTAAGGTGCGCGTGCCATAGAATGTGCGCCTACTGCCACACAGACAGGCGCTGTGGCATGTTGTTATCTCAATCAGCCGGCGTAGCACAGTTGGTAGAGCAACTGATTTGTAATCAGTAGGTCGGGGGTTCGATTCCCTCCGCCGGCACCACTATAGATATCGATCAATATTGCTTTCAATGTAGAGAGCTGGCTTATACGTTATTCAGATTACGCCGAAACTCCCTAGGCGGAACGCCCAATTCTCGTCGAAACGCCTTGTTAAACGCTGCTTCGGACATATAACCTACCTTTTCAGCAATCCGAGCAACACTTAGGGAAGATTGCCGCAGTAATTGTTGTGCGTGATGCAGACGGTAACGGGTCAGATATGCAATGGGTGAGAGGCCGACCTTTTCTTTAAAGCGTGCTGAGAACACCGCGCGCGACATACCAACATTACTGGCAAGCTTCGCGAGAGTCCAGTCATTGTCTGGCTCTTTATGCATCAAACCAAGTGCCACACTTAATTTCTCGTCGGCCACAGCCCCTAGCCATCCCACCTCGCGCTGCGGCTCCGAGAGCCAGTACGCGCGCAGGGATTGAATAAAAAAGATATCGGCAAGCCTATCCACCATAAGGCTGGAACCTAATGACGGCTGGTTTGTTTCATTGGCCAGGAGTTCAATCGTGGCTTCAAGGGCTTTGAGTTCTTTATCGCTGACCTTGAAGTGGATCAATGGCGGCAGGAGATCCAATACCGACGGATAGGTGTTGTTGGCAAAGATAAACCGTCCACCAACAACCGTGGTTTTTTCACCACCACCGCCGTAACAGAGAAGGCGGCCATTGAGATACTGGAGGGCATCTTCAAAATCGATGGTCGGACTGAGCCGGGCATCGCGTAGTCGAAACGCATCACCTCTTGTTAACAGATAACAGTTGCCCGCCTCCAGCCGGACCGGCACCAGCCCATCCTTCAAATCCAGATAACAAAAGCCCTCGGTAACAATGCCAAATTTCGTGTGCCGGTACGGGATGAAGTCAAACCCCCAAGGTGCGGATGCCTCGACACGGGTATAGACCGCCTGCTTCACTTTTAGAGTAGGGAAAAATCCCTGCATAAAATCCATATAAAGACGCTCGCACAAAAACTCAAGACGCGGGGACATGGTCGCCCCTGCGCTTATCCCCTATCGTAGCAACACAGAGTAACAGAACCATTGAGAACAAATAGGAGCAATAAAATGGAACTCGGTTTAGCAGGAAAGAGGGTCGTCATTACAGGGGGTACACGAGGCATAGGTCGTGCCATTGCTGAAGCTTTTTCGAACGAAGGCGCCAACGTGGCATTGTGCGCACGCAATGAGGCACACGTTAAACACACAGTCACTGCACTCACCAATAAGGGCATCAGCGCCTATGGTCAAGCTCTGGATATCAGCGACCATACCGCACTGCGTCAGTGGATCAACAGTGCGGCGCATCAACTCGGTGGCATCGACATTGTCATTGCCAACCCAAGTGCGTTTGGGGTTGGCACCACTGAGGACGACTGGAAAGCTGGATACGCGGTGGACTTAATGGGCACCGTCACTACAATTGGGGCCGCCATGCCTTACCTGGAGGCATCCGCCGCGAACAATGGCAGCGCCTCTATCCTCATACTATCCAGCGCCACGGTTGCGGAAACCGATATGGAAAGCGCCTATGGCGCTTACAAGGCAGCGCTCATTCATTATGCCAAGGGGTTAGCACGACGCCTTGCCCCCCAAGGACTGCGTGTGAACACAATTTCACCGGGTACGATTTATGTTGAAGATGGTTTCTGGGGTAACGCCAAACGCCATATGCCGGAACTCTACGACCACTATTTCGCGCGCAACCCGATGGGGCGCATGGGGCATCCGGAGGAAATCGCCAATGCGGCTGTCTTTCTCTGCTCTACCGCCGCGTCGTTTGTTACCGGAAGTAATCTGGTCGTCGATGGAGGATGGACTGGCAGGGTGAATTATTAAGACGTAAGATGGCAATTACCGCATGGTTGCACCCACAGCGCCACTGGCGGACAATAGCGATATGCGCTTACCCACGTCGATGCTTCCCAATCTCACAGTGTTGCGCCTTGCGCTCGGCATGATGCTCTTGTTTGCGCATAGTCTGCCCGCCCATGCCCTGCTGGCTGGTGTTGCGCCAGACTCCCCGGCGCAACGTGTTGATCCCAACACCACTTCGTCGCCTTGGACAGGTGTTGGAAGTCTGTCGATCAATGGCGGAACTTTCAGCGCGGTGGTAATCGGCCCTCGCCATGTGCTGACCGCCGCCCATGTGGTGCATGGCGTGGCGCCCGATAAAATTGTGTTTAATCTCAACTACGGCGCCGATCTGTCGCACCGCATCCAGGCCAAGGCTGTGTTCGTACACCCGGATTACACCGGTTACAACAAAAATGACATCACCCGCGATGATATCGCCGTGGTGCAACTCAGTGACGCGGTGCCAGAGGGCGTGACCATTTATGACCTCAATACAGCGCCGCCCACGCCGGGTATGACGCTGACGTTGGTGGGATACGGCGCCAGCGGAAACGGCGTGGATGGCGTCACTGTGGGCGGTAATGCCGCCGTAAAAAGGACTGGCAAGAATAATGTGGACGGTGTGGTGCCGGACGATGAGGGCAGTAAACGCCTGGAGGCCTACCTGTATGATTTTGACGGCCCGGAGGGCGCGCCCAACCAGGGCGGTGGCTCCACCTTGGGTAACGGCATCGAAACCACGGTGGGCGGCGGTGATTCGGGCAGCCCGGCCTTCATCGAATCAGGTGGACGCTGGCTGCTTGCGGGCATCAACACCTTTCAGCTCGGTGCGACCGCGCCGAAGTTCGGCTCAGGCGGCGGGGGGATGCTGGTATCCAGCTACGCAGAGTGGATACATAGCGTTTTAAGCCGCTTCACACAGGTGACAACCGGGCAAAAATAAACCTCACGTCCCTGGCATACTCACTATAAAACGCGCGCCGCCCAGCTCACTTTTACCGACTTCCAGCGTTCCACCGTACACACGCAGGATATCCTGCACCACCGCAAGGCCGATGCCGTGACCGTGGATGGTCTCGTCGGCGCGCACACCGCGTTGCAGCACTCGATCAGCATTTTCCGGAGGGATACCCTGCCCGTCGTCTTCCACCCGTAATTCCAGCCCGGAATGCCGGTGAATGATGTCGGCAAGGGGGAGGGCGGTTATCGCAACGCGGTGATGGCACCATTTGCAGGCGTTATCCATCAGGTTGCCCAACAGCTCCATCAGATCACCCTCGTCGCCATAAAATACCGCATCGCTCTCTACACGGATTGAAAAGTCCACGCCCTTGTCGGCGTAAACCTTGCTCAGCGAGGCAGCGATCCGCTCCACTACCGTGTTGACGTTCACTGGCGCCGCGAGTGCAGTGCGGCCCGACGCTGCGGCACGCTGGAGCTGGTATTCGACGATCTGTGTCATGCGGTCCACCTGCTCCTGTACGGTGCGGCGCAACTCCTCCACGGAGCTTTCGCTTTCCACGGCACCGCGCACCACGGCGAGCGGTGTCTTCAGGCTGTGGGCAAGATCACCCAGCGTATGGCGATAACGGTCCAGTTGCGCGTGACTGGCGCGTATCAGAATATTGAGATTGTCGGTCAGGCCGCGCAGTTCTTGCGGATAACGGCCTTCCAACTGGGTAGCCTGCCCGGCCTCAATGGCCGCCAGATCGGTGGACACGCGGCGCAATGGCGCGAGACTCCAGCGCAGGATGCTGCCCTGCACCGCCAGCAGTAACAGCGCCACACCCCCCAGCCAACCCCACAAGCTGCGCCGGAAGCTGTTTACCTGCACATAAAAGCTGTTCATGTTCTCGGCAACGCTAAAGGTAAAGCCACGTTGCTTGCCCTTCACTTTCCAGGACAGGCCAAAGCCCAGCGCATACAGGGGCGTGCCATCCGAGGCGATGACGCGCTCAAAGCGATTGGATCCCATCTCCAGCCCGAGAGTAAAAGGTATCGTCAGTCCCACCATGGAAGGCGAACGTAGCGCCTGCTTGCCATCATGCGAGGCTATCTGTCCGTAAACGCCCGATCCTGGCGTGGCAAATCCGGCATCAGGCATCTCTTTCGACACACTCATCAGCCCATTTTTGTCCAGATCAGAGGCGGCAAGCAGCGCATAGACATGGCCTTGCAGACGGTCGCGCATGGCGGCCTCGGCGCTGGTGCGAAACGCCTTATCGAGCGTAAAGCCGGTGAGCCCAAGGAACGCTGCGAGTACCAGGCTGCCCGCGATCAACAAACGCGCATTAAGGGAGAGCATTGGGGCTGCGCGCCAGAGTGAAGCGGTAGCCCCGTCCGCGCAGAGTTTCGATGGGTTGGAGCACCCCTTCCGGGTCAAGTTTGCGCCGCAATCGCCCCACAAGCACTTCGAGGACATTGCTGTCGCGGTCGAAATCCTGATCATAGAGGTGCTCGGTAAGTTCGGCCTTGGACACTACCTCACCGTTATGCAGCATCAGGTATTCAAGCAGGTTATATTCATACGCAGTCAGATCCACTGTCTGGCCCTGCGCGCTGACCTGCTGGGAGATAGTATCCAGCGCCACTGGCCCGCAGCGCAGTACCGGCTGCGACCAGCCTGCCGCGCGGCGCAGCAGCACCTTGATGCGCGCCAGCAGTTCCTCCATGTGAAACGGCTTGACCAGATAATCATCGCCGCCGGCCTCCAGCCCTTCAACCTTCTCCTGCCACCGTCCACGCGCGGTCAGAATCAGGATAGGGAAGGTTTTTCCCGCAGCGCGCAAACGCTGGATAACCTCGATACCTGATAGCTTGGGCAGGCCCAGATCCACCACGGCGACATCGAAGGGAAATTCCGATCCCAGATACAGCCCTTCCTCCCCGTCCGCCGCCGCATCCACAGCATAGCCATCCTCGCGGAATCGGGTCAACAATTGCTCGCGCAGCGAGGCTTCGTCTTCAATGACCAATATTCGCATCGCCCATCCTTCACTTTATTATTCTAAAAACCTCTTTTATCCACGAAAAACACGAAAGTCACGAAATAAAAAAACATGGACGGCTTCAACAGCTCATCGAGTGGGTGGCAAGTAAAATGGGGATATGCACCTGAATATGTCCGTGTTTTTTCGTGAGTTTCGTGGACAAAAACGGTTTTTATGTTTATTCAAACCGTTTGCCGCCCTCCGGCTCGACCATGAATATGCGCACCTGCCCAGAGGTGGTGAGCACCTTGATGCGGAACATCGCTCGCCCCTGCATCTCCGCCGCATCCGCCGACACCACCCGCCCCGCCGTTGCCTGACGCACCTCGGCGGCGGCGTCATCAAGCGTCAATTGCCGCCGTTGATGATCCAAACCATGGGCGCCCATCCCATCTAAAGACGGTGCGGCGTGGGCGGGCATCATCCACGCTACCAATATCCCCGCCAGCGCGCCACTTTTTAATATGCGGGCAATCCACCTCGAAATTTCAGTCATCATACGACGTAACCGCCGAACCGACTCTGATCATCGACCCGGGATGACGGTCGGTGCGCGTTACATAGGTTTGCCCTCTATAACGGTACGTCACGCGGTAACCAGCAACACGCTCGCTTTCATTATATTGGGTAATGCTGCTGCAGCGCTGGTTAACTACCGGCGTGGGGGATGCATTTCTTCCGCTCATGTCATGGCCTATGGAAGCGCCTACCAACGTCCCAAGCAATATGGCGGCATCTCTGCCGCGCCCTTCGCCCACCTGGTTGCCGACCACGCCACCCACTATACCGCCAAGAATCATCGCGCCTGCAGCATCATGGCGACCGCGTCCGGAATAGGTTGTCTGTTCATCCCAACATTGTTGCCGATTGTACGGCGTGCGCGAAATTTCGATAATGGGATCAACATCAATCACCCTGGCAAAATCATCATCGCGGCGGCCATGACCATGATGCTTATTGCGTTCATAACCACCATCATAATAACCCCTGCCATAGGCGCGATCATAACGATCATTATCATCGCTGGCGATGGCATTAAACGAAACGGCAAGGGATGATACGACCAGACCTAAAATAAGCATTGAGGGCTTCATTGTTATCTCCTCCAGTAGTTGTCACGCCTGATCATTGCAGGCGATTACAGGCTATCCCAGTAAGGCTGAACAGGGGCTGAATGGGGCTAAAAAGAGGGGTCGCAATGGGTTGAAGGATATTGAAAAAATTGAAAAATTACTTTTCATCAGCCATAAAAAAACCTCCCTCACGCGGCGCCCGAAAGGACGCTACATGAGGGAGGCGGTGTGGCACCCCTTCCCGTGAGGGCAGGGGTTATCCGGCGATTACTTGGCCAGACCCAAGATAAAGGTCACCAGCTTATCGATATCCGCATCGGCAACGCGAGGGGAGTAGGGAGGCATTGGTACACCGCCGGTTACGGCAGTCCAGTTGCCCTTGCCGCAAGCCTTAACCTTGGTGATCAGTGCAGCCTTGGCGGCGGCATCACCTTTGTACTTGTTGGCAACATCCTGCCAAGCAGGACCGACAACTTTCTTCTCTACGCTGTGGCAAGCGAGGCAACCGCTGGCCTTGGCCAACTCCAGGCCTTCAGCAGCAAAAGACGGCAACGCAGCAACCGACAGAGCGGCACCCAGAACAAGCGCTTGAACTTTCATTATCTTCTCCTATCAAATTAGCAAGTCATTTACCGGCGACCCAACGTATTCACCGGCCATTAAGCTCTAACATCCGTATCGCATAGAGAGCATGGCCTACGCCCATTGCTCCTTCGGCCTGGCTGAAATTTTCTTTCCAGCTTGGGCATAGATTACCTCGATCAAGCTGAACCGAAGCTGAATGGGAAATGCCCCAAAAAGAAATATCGTTATTCTGCACCCGAGTCCAGCAACTCAACCCAATGCCTGACCGGCACATCGGCCCGGCTTTGCAAATGGGTCAGGCAACCGATGTTGGCGGTGGCGATGACAGCAGGCGCGCCGGACTGCAACGCGGCGAGTTTGTTCTGCAGCAGTTGCTGGGAAAGCTCTTTTTGCAAGATGGAATAGGTGCCCGCCGAACCGCAGCACAGATGTGCGTCAGGCACGGGGGTCAACTGATAGCCACAGGTTTGCAGGATATCCTCCACAACACCGGGCAGTTTTTGGCCGTGCTGCAAGGTGCAGGGCGAATGAAAAGCGAGTTTCGCGCTTTTAGCGTTGCTGAAGTGTTTTGCCAAGCCGTCCTTTTCAGCCAGCAGCACTTCGGAAATATCCCGGGTAAGCGCAGAAACACGCGCGGCTTTTTCAGCATAGGCCGAATCGTGACGCAGGATGTGGCCGTACTCCTTCACCAGCGCACCACAACCGCTGGCCGTCATGACGATGGCCTCGGCCCCCGCTTCGATATGTGACCACCAGGCGTCGATGTTGCGG
>CAMTYI010000084.1:0-11769 GCA_947085925.1 uncultured Gammaproteobacteria bacterium | reverse complement strand
GCGTGTCCCGAAGAGATTGCCTATCGCAAGGGTTATATCAACGCTTCACAGTTGGAGGCGCTGGCGCAGCCGTTGGCGAAAAACGGCTATGGTGCTTAGTTGTTGGGGTTGCTCTGGGAAAAGATTTTTTGAAAGTGGATCGCTCTTTTGCGGCTAACCTAAAAAATTGTAGGGTGCGCCGTGCGCACCATTCTATTGTTCATGTGGTGCGTGCATTGTGCCCTTCACCGTAATGCCCGTAAAGGGCACAATGAGGTGACAATGTCACGGGTAGAACGCACCCTACCGCCATATTGATAACCGAGTAATATTTATGCACGTACAAAAAACAGCCATTCCAGATGTGCTGATCATTGAACCCAAGGTGTTCGGTGATGAGCGCGGGTTTTTCTATGAGAGCTTCAATCAAAAAACATTGGTTGAGGCAGCGGGCATTACTGATAACTTTGTACAGGACAATCACTCACGCTCCGCAAAGAATGTATTGCGTGGTTTGCATTACCAGGTCAAGCAGCCTCAGGGTAAGCTGGTGCGTGTGGTCGTTGGCGAGGTCTTTGATGTGGCGGTCGATGTTCGCCGATCTTCGCCTACATTTGGTCTGTGGGTAGGGGTGCATTTGTCTGCTGAAAACAAACGCATGTTTTGGGTGCCTAAAGGCTTTGCGCATGGTTTTCTGGTGTTGTCCGATTATGCGGAATTTCTCTATAAAACCACGGATTTCTACGCGCCGGAATATGAGCGCTCGATTCTCTGGAATGATCCCGATCTTGGCATAGCGTGGCCGCTTGACGGCCAGCCTGTTTTGTCGGCCAAGGATATGGCAGGTGTGCGGCTCAAGGATGCCGAGGTGTTTCCATGACCAGGAAAATCCTGCTCACCGGAAAAAACGGCCAGGTGGGATGGGAGCTTGAGCGGACACTCTCAACGCTGGGTCAGGTTGTTGCGCTGAGTCAGGCAGACATGGACCTTGCTGATCCGGACTCAATCAGCAAGGTTATCCGCGCAATCAAACCGGACTTGATCGTTAATCCTGCGGCCTATACGGCGGTGGATAAGGCCGAAGCAGAGCCGGAGCTGGCTCTAGCTATCAATGGTGTGGCGCCGGGCATCATGGCGGAGGAGGCCAAGCGCTTGGGCGCGACGCTGATACACTTTTCCACTGACTATGTTTTTGATGGTGCCAGTACGACGGCCTATGTTGAGCAGGATGCCCCTAATCCGAAGAGTGTCTACGGTAGCTCCAAGTTAGAGGGTGAGCGGGCGATTCAGGCCGTCGGTGTGCCCCACCTCATTCTGCGCACCAGTTGGGTTTATGGCGTGCGCGGCAAGAACTTCCTGTTAACCATGCAGCGTCTGGCGCGCGAGCGCCCCACTTTGAGCGTGGTCGATGATCAACACGGTGCGCCTACCTGGTGCCGTCTGCTTGCCGAGGCTACGGCTCAGATTGTGGCGCAGGGACAGGGCGATGTGGCGGGCTATATTCAGCAGCGTGCTGGTGTTTACCACATGACGTGCGCCGGACAAACATCCTGGTATGGCTTTGCCCGTTCCATTCTGGCGCGAGAGCCGGTCCCGGTTGCAGACCTGCGGCCCATCCCCAGCACGGATTACCCCACTCCGGCGGCACGTCCGCACTATTCAGTACTGGATAATGCACGGCTGGCGGACACCTTCGGCATCAAGCTGCCGGATTGGGCTGCGGCCTTGGAGATGGCGCTTGCTTGATGTCGTAGCTGTAACGCGCAAGGCCAGGGTCGCTATGTTGAGCAAAATTTCCTTGTTGGGTGCAATTATTTTTGTGGCTCTGCTTTTCTGGGGTGGGAGTCAGCCGGTGGCCGTTGGCTTATTCAAACCGCCTTTCGATAAACTCGCTCATTTTGCTGCATTTGGCGTGCTTGGTTTATTGCTCTGGGTGGGCTTTCGCGGAAGATGGCCGTTGTTGATAATTGTGCTGGTGGGCTGTGTAGGCGCTCTGGATGAATGGCGTCAGGCGTTTCTTCCCGGCAGGGCGGTGAGTTTTGGCGATTTTGCGATGGATATGGCCGCTGTAGTGGTGGTTGTGGGTGTCATGAGTGCATTGGAAAAATTTCTGAGAGGAAGAGGGAGGGTGAAGTAAGCCGCAGGCTAAAGCGAGCATGCTTCGATGGTTTCTTTTCAATTTGTCATACCTTGCACAATTGACCGAAAATGTTTGAGGCGGGCAAAAGCATTTTCAACCAAATGGCGATCATCCATCCCCAGGAATACGCAGCACAGCACCTGCCTTGACCTGTTCATCGGGTAGTTTGTTGGTGAGTCGCAGTTTGTCTACGCTGATGCCGTATTGCCCGGCAATGGATGCGAGAGTCTCACCCTCGGAAATGATATGACGTCGCGCGGCGAGTGCGGCGAGTTTTGTGCCGGGCGGCGGGGAGCGGGTGAAATAGGTGCGTATGCCGCTCAGGATGGCGCGCGCAAGGTTTTGCTGATGTTCTTCATCCTGCAATTTTCTTTCTTCGGTCGGGTTTGAGATAAAGGCTGTTTCGACCAGCAGGGAAGGCATGTCTGGCGATTTGAGCACCATGAAGCCTGCGCGTTCGACGTGTGGCTTATGCAGGTCGCCGATTTCCTTCAGTCCTTCCAGCACTTTGCTGGCAACGTCATGGCTGGCTTCGACGGAGGCTGTTTGCGATAAATCCAGTAGCACGGAGGCGAGCATTTTATCCTTGCCGCCCAACTCAACGCCGCCGATCAGATCCGAGGCGTTTTCCTTGGCTGCCAGCCAGCGTGCGGCCTCACTGCTCGCGCCCCGCTCGGAAAGGATAAATACCGATGAGCCGCGCGCATTGGGGTTGGTGAAGGCATCGGCATGAATGGCGACGAAGATGTCAGCCTTGTGCTCGCGCGCCTTTTGGGTGCGCTGGCGTAAGCCGATGTAATAGTCACCATCGCGGATCAGCACCGGCCTCATGCCCTTTTCCTTGCGCACCAGGTCTTCCAGTTTGCGCGCAATCGCAAGTGTCACGTCTTTTTCGTTAGTGCCGCTGGGGCCGCGCGCGCCTGTATCCTCGCCGCCATGCCCGGCGTCGATGGCGACCACGATGTCGCGGTAGCGCTTGTCATCCAGTGCCTTTGCATCAGGAGTCTTATCATTTATCGTGATGGAGGGAGACGGGACGGGTGGGAGTGGTGCGGATGTTGCCGTAATGGCTGTTTTTACTGCGGCATTGGCGTCATATAAATCTATCACCAGCCGGTAGCCGTATTCTCCGGCGGGATTCAGCATGAAAATCTCTGGCCTTACCCTGTTTTTCAGATCCAGCACTACACGCAGATCCTTGCCGTTGCGCGGCGCGCTACGGATGCTTTGCAGCAGAGTGTTGTTGTAATCCACTGTGCTCAGCGGGGCAGTGAGACGGGCGCTCTCCAGATCAACAACCAGCCGGTCGGGATTATTCAAGGTAATAAGTTTGTATGTCGCCGGAGTGCTCATATCGAACACCAGGCGCGTGCTGTCAGGACTCGCCCACAGCCGTACACTTTTGATCTGTGCATCGTTGGCAAGACCGATGCTGGATAGAAGCATCAAACAAAAAGCTGCGATGATTTGTTTCATAACGCGATTTTGCATCATTTTTTGATTTTTTTATAGACCCAGTTGTGTCACGGTGTTCTTGCCCGTCGCTGTCTTTGCTTCAAATCGCACCAAGCGTCCAGACCCAGCGTATTCAATGTTTACTTCGAGATCCGGGGGAGGCAGATAATGCGCGCCGCGCTCAGGCCATTCAACAAGAAAAATTGCGTTTCTTTCCAGAAAATCGCGTATTCCAAGGTATTCCAATTCCTGTGGGCCTGCGAGCCGGTACAGGTCGAAATGATAGATAGGCCTCTGGTCGAGTTCATAAGGTTCCACCAATGTATACGTCGGGCTCTTCACCTTGCCTGCGTGGCCAAACCCCCGCAAAAAACCGCGCACCAGCGTCGTTTTCCCCGCACCGAGTTCGCCGTGAAGGAAAATGATGGCTCCACTCTGCCCGCAGGCTTGGGCGAGCCGCGCACCTAACGCGAGCATTTCATCTTCGTGAGAGATCAAGATTTCCATAATCCTAAAAACCTCAGTTGGAGTCGTAGCGAGAATGACTAAGGTGCTGGAGATGGGCGAGAAAATGGTGAAATATTCCGCAGCCGTAGCCAACCGCTACGGTGGACATGCGCCATTCCTGGCGCACGCCCTTCGGGCAGCCTGTGGCTGTCCCGTTTTGCTCCCGGCAAAACGGTGAGGACAGGTTTCATGATTTTCTCGCGCAGATTCGGTGCATTAGGCATTCGCAGTAGACTCCAACTGAGGTTTTTAGGGTCATACTGAAGCTGGATTTACCAATCGGCGAATGTGCGGCATCAGATCGCTTGCCAGCAGTCCGCGCTCACCTGTCGCTGCCGCAGCATCGCCTGCAACGGCATGGATGTAGACGCCGACACGTGCTGCATCCGCCAGACTCAGTTTTTGCGCGAGCAGGCCGACGATAACGCCGGTGAGTACATCACCCATGCCACCGCTGGCCATACCGGGATTGCCTGCACCGCAAACGGCAATGGGTTGCTGGGCGCTGCAAATCAAGGTTCCTGCGCCCTTGAGGATGCAGGCGCCGCCGTAACGCTGCTGTAATTCCCGAACAGCCAGGAAACGATCCATTTGAATGTCCGCTGTTGTACAGCCCAGCAGGCGTGCCGCCTCGCCGGGGTGGGGTGTCAGCACCCAATTGTCGCGCGTGGCGGGTTCCAGCACCAGCAGATTCAGTGCATCAGCATCCACTACCAATGGCAGATGTGTTTCCAGCACGGCGGCAAACAGTTCGCGCGCCCAGACTGACTGGCCGAGTCCTGGCCCGATGGCGACTACGCTGGCACGCTGCAGCAGCGCATGCAGGTCTTGTGCGTGCTCCACACCATGGCACATCAACTCCGGACGCACAGATGAGAGGAAGGCAGCATGTGCGCTGCGTGTGGCGACACTGGTTAATCCGCTGCCGGTGCGCGCGGTAGCCTCAGCGGCAAGCCGCACCGCCCCGGCCATGCCGTGGTCACCGCCGATTACCAGCGTGTGGCCATAATCACCCTTGTGGGCCGAGCGCGAACGGGATGGCAGCAGGTGACGTATCTGTTGCGGGGTAATGCGGATGGCGGAGGAGGTGACGCGTGCATACACTTCAGCGGGGAGGCGCAGATCGTCACATTCGATCACGCCGCAGCAGTCCGGACCCGCAGCAGTGAACATACCCTGCTTTAGTCCGATGAACGAAATGGTTGCCTGTGCATGCACTGCCGCGCCGAGTATTCTTCCCGTGTCCGAATGCAGGCCGGACGGGATATCCAAGGCCAATACCGGTGCCCCGCTGTGATTGATGGCATCAATGGCGGCACGCCACTCACCGCTGACTTCACGGTCCAATCCGGTGCCAAGCAGGGCATCGACCACCACATCGAACTCCGTCAATGAGTCAGAGTCGAGTTGTTTTATGGGTACCCCCACCACATTCAGGAACTGGGCTGCGGCCAGGGCATCGCCATGCAGTCTGCTCGAGTCACCCACCTGAAAAACAACAACTTTCAAGCCTGCCACATACGCCAGACGCGCCATGACAAAACCGTCGCCACCGTTGTTGCCGATGCCGCATACCACGGCGACTGATCGTGCCTGCGGCCAACGCATACCCAACGCCACAAATCCTGCAGCACCAGCGCGGGACATCAGCGTGGCGCCGGGGATGCCGAACTCTTCGATGGCGATGCGATCCATCTCGCGGACTTCGCGGGCTTGGTACAAGTGATGTGGTAGGGTGTCCATAGCGCTTATGATAATCCTAAAAAGGCGATTAGTTGTGTGCAAGTTTTTTTGTATTGGCTCTGATGGCTACATTGGAAGCTCCTCAGCATCAGGCGTCAGATGGCGTTTCCTCTTCGTCGACAGGTTCGTCCTTTATGATCTTGGTTGCGGATATTGGCTGTATTCGTTGCTTACCCGCCTCATTCAACACTATGGCATTAGTGAAAAGCACAGAGTTGGGAATCAGTATCTTTTGCTCTTTTCCCTGTAAGGTGGTGTAGCGCAGATCGATACTGATGACGGTCCCGCTGAAATCCGCAACGGTGATCTGATCGCCGCGCTTGAACGGGCGGTAGATGAGCAGGAATATGCCCGCCAGCAGATTGGATAATGCGTCCTTGAGGGCGAAGCCCAGCGCAAAACCGGTCAGGCCCAGTCCCGCCACCATTGCGGTGACGTTGACCCCGAGCGTGCCCAGCGCCGTGATGCCGCCAGTGATCAGTAGCACGGCTTTGGCGATCTGGCCCAACAGGTTGAAGACATCGTTTTTGCCCTGGTCGGCCTTGGCGCCGATGCCGCGCAACAGCGTGCGGGCGAGATTGGCGACGAACCAGAAGGCAATAAAGATGCCTATGGCGGCGAAAAAGGTCGGTGTGAGGCGGGCTGCTTCTGTAAATAGCTTGTCAATCATGCGGTTATTTTGCCGTTGTTGTTTGTGTCATTGCATTTTCACCCGCATTGGGTTGTCTTGTATACTACCCGCTTTATATTGCGATGCCTGACGTTCAATGCGCCTGAAGAAGATCAAACTCGCCGGTTTCAAGTCATTCGTCGATCCCACCACGATTCATCTTCCCGGTAACCTTATCGGTATCGTGGGGCCGAACGGCTGTGGCAAATCGAACACCATCGACGCGGTGCGCTGGGTGATGGGCGAAAGCTCGGCCAAGCATCTGCGTGGCGACTCCATGGCCGATGTCATTTTCAATGGCTCCACCTCCCGCAAGCCGGTGGGACAGGCATCTATCGAGCTGGTTTTCGATAATAGCGACGGTGGCCTGGGCGGCCAGTATGCGGCGTATGCCGAGATTGCCGTGAAACGTCAGGTGTCGCGTGATGGACAATCCGTCTACTTTCTCAATGGCACGCGCTGCCGCCGACGCGATATTACCGACATCTTCCTCGGCACCGGGCTGGGTCCGCGCAGCTATGCGATTATCGAGCAGGGGATGATCTCGCGCCTGATCGAGGCCAAACCGGACGAGTTGCGCATTTTTCTTGAAGAAGCCGCCGGTATCTCCAAGTATAAGGAACGTCGTCGCGAGACTGAAACGCGGATGCGTCATGCTCAAGAAAATTTGAGCAGAATAAATGACATAAGGGATGAACTTGAGAAACGGCTTCAAACCCTGCAACGGCAGGCGAATGTAGCCGAGAAGTACAAGGAGTTGAAGCAGCAGGAACGTCTGCTCAAGGCCCAATTACTGGCGTTGCGCTGGCGGGTGCTCGATGTTGATCTGCATGAGCAGGAACGGCGCATTCAGGCCCAGGAAACAACCCTGGAGGCACAGATCGCCGACTTGCGCCGGATCGAGGCGACGCTTGAACAGCAACGTGAACAGCACGTTGATCAAAGCGAGGCCTTTAGTCAGATACAAGCACAGTTTTACAGCGTCGGCGCGGACATTGCGCGCTTGGAGCAGGCCTTGCACCATGCCAAAGAGACACGCCAGCAACAACAGCGTGAACTGGGTCGCATTGAGCAGTCGTGGAGCGATGCGCAAAATCACCTTAACAATGATCATCAACTCATTGAAGAACTTACATACTCACTGCAAGATGACGAGCTGTCTCTCGCGCAAGCCAAGGAATCCGAAGGCATCTCCGTTGCCGCATTGACTGAGGCGGAAGCCGCGCAACATGCCTGGCAACAGGAATGGGATGAGTTCAACGTCCGGGCCAGCGCCCAGGTGCGTGCCGCCGAGGTGGAGCGCGCGCGTATCCAGCATCTGGAACAGCAGCAGCGGCAGCTTGAGCAGCGCTTGGTGCGTCTTGAAGAAGAGCGGGGCGGGCTATCAACCACGGCGCTGGAAGAGGAAATCGCCGCGCTCAGTGAGCAGCGTGAGGAGCTCGATGAGCGCGTGGAGCGGTTGCAGCAGGAGGTGCAAAGCCATCAGGCGCGCATTGCCACGGAGCGTGACAATCACAGCCGTCTTGCCAGCGAGTTGAACACCGAGCGCGGCCGCTTGCAAGGCATGAAAGGGCGCCACAGCTCGCTGGAAGCGCTTCAGCAGCAGGCCTTGGGCAAGGGCGCGGGCGCGGTAACCTCCTGGCTCAAACAGCATGGCTTGGGTGATATGCAACGTCTGGCGCAGGGCTTGACCGTTGAACCGGAATGGCAGCGCGCGGTGGAGCATGTGCTGGGCCTTCATTTGGAATCGGTTTGCGTGGAAGGCATGGATAGCGTCACCGCCATGCTGGATACCCTTCAGCGCGGTAGTCTGGGGGCGTTTGATGTGACGGCGCCGGTTCCGGTGCAGGTGCCGATGAATCATGGCGCGCTGGCTGCGCCTTTGCTTGGCAAGGTGCAATCACTCTGGCGGCTGGATGCGTTATTGGCGGGTGTCTATGCCGCAGATGACATGGCCCAGGCATTGGCGCTGCGTTCACACCTTGCGCCGCATGAATCAGTGATTACCCGTGAGGGGATCTGGCTGGGCGCCAACTGGCTGCGCGTGGTGCGCGATGTCGATGAGAAGGCCGGCGTGCTGGCGCGCGAACAGGAGATCAAAAACCTGTCGCTGCAAATGGAGGAGCTGGCCGCGCGTATCGACGAGATCGAGCAAATGCAGCATGACAGCGCCGTGCATCTAAAATCGTTTGAGACGGCGCGCGAGCAGAGTCAGGCGGCATTGAGCGCCGCAAGTCAGCGCCGCGCCGAGGCGCAGGCGCAAATGAGCGGCAAGCAGGCGCGGCTGGAACAGATGCACGCGCGTAACAACCGCCTGCGTATCGAGCTGGAAGATATTCTCGCGCAAAAACAGGGCGGCGAAGAGGAAATGGAGGAAGTGCGCACGCGATTGCATGACGCATTGGCCGCCGCCGAAGAGCATGCCCAGCACCGCGACGCGTTGGTACGCAGCCGTGACGAGCATCGCCGCCAACTGGAGCAAATTCGCATGCAGGCCCGCACTGATCGAGACGCGGCGCATGGAGTTGCATTGCGCATTCAAACGGTGCGCGCACAAATCACATCCACCCAGGAAAGGCTGCGCCGCATGCAGGATCAGCTTAATCAACTGACCCATCGCCGCGAGGAATTGAGCATTGCTGTGGAGGAGGGCGGCCAGCCTCTGGAAGACCTGGCCGCCGAACTTGAACAGATGCTGGCCCGGCGCCTTGCCGTGGAGTCGGAGCTGGCGCAGGCGCGCCGCCGCGTGGAAGAATGCGATCACGCGTTGCGTCAGTTGAACGAGCAGCGCAATGTGACCGAACAAAAAATTCGCCAGGGACAGGCTGATCTCGACAAGCTGCGTATGGCCTGGCAGGAGGTCAAAGTGCGGCGCGAGACCGTGCAGGAGCAAATCGGTGAATCCGATTTTACCATTGAGGTGTTGCTTGCCGAAATGCCGGAGGGCGCGGCGGAAACCGACTGGCAAGGGCAAGTGGAACGTATCGCACAACAGATCAGCCGTCTCGGGGCGATTAATCTGGCGGCGATTGAAGAATTTGCCCAGGAGTCGGAACGCAAAAACTACCTCGATGCCCAGTATGCCGATCTGAGCGAGGCGCTCACCACGCTTGAAAACGCGATACGCAAGATCGACCGCGAAACCCGCGACCGCTTCAAGGAGACCTTCGATAAAGTCAATGCTGGCCTGCAAGCCATGTTCCCGCGTCTGTTCGGCGGTGGAGAAGCCTATCTTGAATTGACCGGGGAAGATTTGCTCGATACCGGGGTCACGGTAATGGCGCGTCCTCCCGGCAAGCGCAACAGCACTATTCATCTTCTATCCGGCGGCGAAAAAGCGCTCGTTGCCGTGGCATTGGTGTTCGCCATCTTTGAGCTGAATCCCGCACCGTTTTGTATGCTCGACGAGGTCGACGCGCCGCTCGATGAGGCCAATGTCGGGCGTTTCTGCAAGCTGGTGAAGGAGATGTCCGAGCGCGTACAGTTTATTTATATCAGCCATAACAAGGCCACCATGGAAATGGCCAATCAACTGATTGGCGTCACCATGCACGAGCCCGGCGTATCGCGTCTGGTCGCGGTTGATGTGGAAGAAGCAGTTAAAATGGTTGCAACAGGTTAAGTCCAATTCCATTTCTATCGGATAATGAATATATCCCCTCGCCCCGCTTGCGGGGAGAGGGTTAGGGAGAGGGGCGGAGCTGAGTAATACTACATCTTTGAATTATAAATGGAATAAGCAGGAGGGTTGTGTAAGTGGATCCGGAAAGTATGTTAACGATTCTCGGCGGTGCCGGCGCGGTTGCCGTGGTATTGCTGCTGTGGCGTCCAGGCCAGAAAAAAAACAAGGGTGTCATTGGAGCCGATGTTTCTATATCAGCGGAAAAGGAACGCGCCCTGGATCAATTCAACGGTAATACAGAAGAAGAGTGGGAGATAACACCCATCACCCCCTCTCGTTCCGGCAGGCAAGGGCTGAGGGAGGAGGCAGATGAAGACCTCTCCATATCGACTGCTGACGATATCGCGCCACCGGCAGCGGATTCACGCAACATGCCCAAGGATTTGATCGTGGTGTTGAACATCATGGCGCACCAGGGCCAAGTGTTCGACGGCGCTGCCATTGTCAACGCCACGCATGATGCGGGCCTGGTGTTCGGCGAGATGCAAATTTTTCACTATATCTACAACGGCGCGCCACTTTTCAGCCTTGCCAATGCGCTTAATCCGGGCAGCTTTGACATCAACACCATAGAGAGCGCCGCCACGCCCGGCCTGACCCTGTTTCTGCGCCTGCCCGGCCCCATTGATGGCCTGGCTGCATTTGACCGGATGTACAGCGTTGCAACACAGATGGCCTCAACGCTGGGTGGAGAAGTCTGCGATGCCCGCCGCGCGGTATTGACAGCGCAGGCGTTGGAAAAGCAACGGGATGAAGTTGCGGAACATCAGCGTGGCTAGCGGCCTGTAACGTTTGACCAGCAGCCTGCGACACCTGGCCTATAGAATGTTTGTAGTAAAAAACACTTGATCTGACAGGCAGTGCCAGATGTGCTTTAGCGCCTAATGGCTGGGATCGATCCGTTACAGCCAGTCAGTCTGGCCGCATCGAATGTCTGATTGTTGGCCTGAGCGGACGGTGGCGATATTCTCAAAGAGCCACCCGGAATAGCAGGTCGGAGCGTCCGCTTTCAAAGATGCCCGGGTGGGAGGCTGCATCTTCAATTAGCCTCAACTATTATTGGCGCGTCGAAGAGCTTCGTCTTTTTTGTGCCCGTCATAGTATCTGCGCACCCGAGGCAATCGCGCTTAATCTCGCATAAGCATCTCGTGCGTATTGAGGCTCAATCATATGCGCAAAATCGATCAAGCCTTTCAGATGACGAAAGAACCCACCAACGCTATCGAAACCTCGCTTGTTTACATGCTGATTGGGGCCGAACTTTTCGAGGTAATACAGATGCTGTCGGATTCTGTCTTTGAACGGACGAGATAAACGCGGGTAGTCTCCATCGACGAGCAACCCAAGCACGATCTTACGTGCACCAGGTGGAATAACGGCAGTCTTCTGACGATTCAATATCAAGCCTCGCTTGATAAGTAAGTTTGCAATCTCTTGGATAAGTAGAGATGCCTGTTGTCGGTCAAAATTATTACGTGTCGAGAACGTTAAATCATCACTATAGCGGGTATAGTGCAAACTGAACCTATTGGCGATAGCCAATATTTTTTCATCAATGTCTCGCATGGCAAGATTTGCCAGCATCGGACTGGT
>CAMTYI010000083.1:0-31504 GCA_947085925.1 uncultured Gammaproteobacteria bacterium | reverse complement strand
GGGCGCGGGCAAGACCTACACCGCCATCACCTCTATTTATCGTCTGCTCAAACACGCACATGGCAAGCGCATCCTGTTTCTGGTGGATACCAAAAACCTCGGCGAACAGGCCGAACAGGAGATGATGTCCTACGTGCCGCTCGACGATAACCGCAAGTTCACCGAGCTCTACAACGTACAGCGGCTCAAATCCTCGTTCGTCGCCAAGGACAGCCAGGTCTGCATCAGCACCATCCAGCGCCTCTACTCCATCCTCAAGGACAGTCCACTCGACGAGGCCTTAGAGGAGATCAACCCGGCAGAGCTGAAGCAGCCCAAAACCCCAATGCCCGTGGTCTACAACGAAAAAATCCCGCCAGAGTTTTTCGACTTCATCTTCATCGACGAATGCCACCGCTCCATCTACAACCTGTGGCAGCAGGTGATCGACTATTTCGATGCCAGCCTCATCGGCCTCACCGCCACGCCG
Organism: uncultured Gammaproteobacteria bacterium; assembly: GCA_947085925.1. Taxonomy (GTDB): domain Bacteria; phylum Pseudomonadota; class Gammaproteobacteria; family Ga007554; genus LNEJ01. The sequence goes on along the minus strand of CAMTYI010000083.1, from coordinate 31,035 downwards.
GACAACCGCACCTACGGCTTCTTCAAGAAAAACGTGGTCAGCGACTACAGCCATGAAAAAGCGGTGGCCGATGGCGTCAACGTCGGCAATGAGGTCTATGTGATCGAAACGCAAATCACCCAGCAAGGCGCACAGATCAGCGCCCAGCAGCAGGTCGAGCGCCGCGAAAAACTCACCCGCAAAAAACGCTGGGAACAGCAGGATGAAGACGAAGCCTATTCCGCCACGCAACTGGATCGCAACATCGTCAACCCCGACCAGATACGCACCGTCATCCGCACCTTCCGCGACAAGCTGCCGGAGATTTTTCCGGGCCGCAAAGAGGTGCCCAAGACCCTGATCTTCGCCAAGACCGACAGCCACGCCGACGACATCATCCAGACCGTGCGCGAAGAGTTCGGCGAGGGCAACGCCTTCTGCAAAAAGCTCACCTACAAGATCGAGGAAGACCCCAAGTCAGTGCTGGCCGATTTTCGCAACGCCTATTACCCACGCATTGCCGTCACCGTGGACATGATCGCCACCGGCACCGACGTGAAGCCGCTGGAGTGCCTGCTGTTCATGCGCGACGTAAAAAGCCGCAACTACTTCGAGCAGATGAAGGGACGCGGCACGCGCACGCTGGAGATGGACGACCTGAAAAAAGTCACCCCCTCCGCCATCAGCGCCAAGACCCACTATGTCATCGTCGATGCCATCGGCGTCACCAAGTCGCTAAAAACCGCCAGCCAGCCGCTGATCACCAAGCCCACTGTGCCGCTGAAAGATCTGGCGATGAGCGTGATGATGGGCGCGACCGACGAAGACACTGTGAGCTCGCTTGCCGGGCGGCTGGCGCGGCTCAACAAACAACTGGATGCCGACGATCAGCGGCAGATTCGGCAAGCCGCCGGCGGCATGGAACTCACCCAACTCGTCGGCAAGCTATTCGGCGCCATCGATGCCGACAATATCGAAGCCAGAGCGCTGGAGCTGGCAAGGCAACCCATCGGCAGCGACCCCGGCAACGCCAAGCGCGAATTGGCACAACAGCAATTGGTGAACGAGGCAGCGAAAGTGCTGAATGGCGAACTGGTCGAACTCATCGACACCATCCGCCGCCACAAGGAACAGACCATCGACCACGACAACATCGACACCGTATTGCGCGCCGAGTGGGACAAGGACGCCGCCAACAACGCGCAAGCCCTCACCGCTGAATTTGCCGATTACCTCAACGCCAACCGCGACAACATCGAAGCGCTCACCATCTTCTTCAGCCAGCCGCAAAGAAGGCGCGAACTCAGTTACGATCTCATCCGCCAGGTGCTGGACAAACTCAAGGCCGACAAACCCAAACTCGCCCCGCTGTATGTGTGGCAAGCCTACCGCCAGTTGGATGACTATAAAGGCGCGCAACCGATCAGCGAACTGACCGCACTGGTCGCGCTCATTCGCCGTGTATGCGGCATGGATGCCAGTCTCTCCACCTTCGACGATACCGTGCGCCGCAATTTCCAGAACTGGATCATGAAACACCACTCCGGAGGTGCAGAAAAATTCAACGAAGAACAAATGGACTGGCTGCGCATGATCCGCGACCACGTCGCCAACTCGTTCCACATCGAGCGCGACGATCTGGAAATGTCGCCGTTTGATGGGCAGGGTGGGCTGGGCAAGATGCATCAGTTGTTTGGTGCGCGCATGGATACGCTATTGGATGAGCTGAATGAAGTGCTGGTGGCGTGATGAGTAAGACTGGAGCGTTCCCTGATACTTGGTGTAATGCCAAGATTTCCGAGATCACCTTTGTAAACCCGACACTTGATAAAGCCGGGATTGCCGATGATTTGGAAGTTTCATTTGTGCCGATGCCAGCTGTGCAAGCTGAAAGTGGCGTTATTGATGTTAGTGGAATACGCAAATTTTCTGAAGTGAAAAAAGGTTACACACCTTTCCGCGAAGGGGATGTTCTCTTTGCCAAGATAACCCCTTGCATGGAAAACGGGAAAATGGCCGTAGTGCCAGAAGTTAGAAATGGCATAGGTTTCGGTTCAACTGAATTTCATGTTCTTCGTGCTCAATCTGGCGTGGACGCAAAGTACGTTTACTACTACGTCTCATCACAACCCTTTCGCCGTGTGGCTGAACATAATATGTCTGGTGCCGTTGGTCAACGGCGTGTGACAACTCCTTACTTGAGTGATTGCGAAGTTCCGCTTCCACCAAGCATTGAGCAACACCGCATCGTCGCCAAAATCGAGGAGCTGTTTTCCGATCTGGACAAGGGCATCGAGAATCTGAAAACCGCCCGCGCGCAGCTCAAGGTGTATCGCCAGGCCCTGCTGAAACACGCTTTCGAGGGCAAGCTCACTGCGCAGTGGCGCAAAGAAAATAAGCACAAACTCGAAACCGCCGATGCCTTGCAGAAGCGCATCCAACAAGAACGTGCGCAACGCTACCAGCAACAACTCGCCGACTGGGAAGCCACCGGCAAACAAGGCAGCAAACCCAAAGCCCCGAAACCCCTGCCACCGCTTACCGCCGAAGAACTGGCCGAATTGCCTGAATTGCCGGAGGGGTGGGGTTGGTGCAAATGGGAAGATATTCTTGTCAGCGAGAAGGGTGCGTTTAAGAGAGGGCCTTTTGGGAGTGCGCTAAAAAAAGAATTCTTTGTTAAGAGCGGCTATAAAGTCTACGAGCAATATTGCCCGATTAACGATGATTGTTCGTTTGAGCGGTATTACATTTCGGATGAAAAATTTAGAGAGCTGGAGGGCTTCTCTGTGCGAGCAGAAGATTTCCTCGTAAGCTGCTCTGGCGTGACATTGGGAAGGATTACGCAAGTTCCTCTTAACTTCAAAGAGGGAATTATCAATCAGGCTTTATTGCGTGTACGAGTAAATAGTGCTGTTTATGATTTTCAATTCTTCAAGACATTTTTCAGATCACGATATTTCCAAAAGCGGATTTTCGAGAACTCTACAGGTACTGCAATTCCAAACGTCAAGGGCGTTAACGAGCTAAAATCTATTCCTCTGCCTCTTTGCAGCTTACTAGAACAGCAACAGATAGTATTAGAACTTGAAGCACGTCTTTCCGAAGTTGACCAACTCGACCAAACCATCACCACCGCCCTGCAACAAGCCGAAGCCCTGCGCCAGTCCATCCTGAAAAAAGCCTTCTCCGGCCAACTGGTTGCCCAGGATGCCAACGACGAACCCGCCTCAATGCTGCTGGCGCACATCAAGGCGAAAAGAACCGTACAGGCGGCCACCGCGAAACCGCGCAAGCCGCAAAAAGCGCGGGGCTGGCCTGCTCCGGCCAAAACGAATGTCATTCCCTTCCCCGTCAAAATCAGCAACATTTCCGCCACGGATTTACATGCAGGTATCTTGGCGCGGGCGTATCGGCTGCATGAGAAAAACTCAAAGCACCTTGCCTATTTCGGCCATGTAAAGGCGGAGAAGATAGCCCACCTTGTTGAGGCGCATTTGGGGATTGACCTGGAGCGTGAGCCAATAAAAGATGCGGCAGGGCCGAATGATTATCCACACCTGAAAAAGGTCGAATCCCGCGCCCGCAAAGCGAACTGGTTTGATGTGCTTCAACAGAATAAAGACGGCGCTTACGTGTTCAGCAAGAAACATGGTTTCGATGCCTTGCTGGACAGAACCGCCACCGCCCTTGGCAAGCGCGTTGCGGATGTGGATGCCCTGCTCAAGCTTTTGCTGCCCTTGAATACCCGGCAGGCGGAAATTGTGGCGACCCTTTACGCCGCCTGGAATAACCTGCTGTTGCTTGGCCATTCGCCCGAGGATGAAGAGATTGTTTGTGAAGCCAGGGAAAACTGGCACGAATCAAAACTCCAAATAGACCGGGAGAAATTTTTCAAAGGGCTGGAGTGGATGCGTAAACAGGGGCTTGTGCCTGCGGGCAGAGGACGATATGTGGCGGAGAAAAGTAAACAGCCCAAGTCAGGCGAGGTGATACATGACTAAATCGGTGCCGACGATACCGGAGGGCTACACCCATTGGCTGGCCGAGCTGAAAACGCGCATTGCCAGTGCGCGGCAACGGGCGGCGCTCAGCGTTAATCAGGAACAAATCCGGCTGTACTGGCAGATTGGCCACGATATTCAGGAGCGCCAAAGTAAGCAGGGTTGGGGGTCAAAGGTGATTGACCGGCTGGCTAGCGACCTGAAAGAGAGCTTCCCTGACATCAAAGGCTTTTCCGGCAGCAACCTCAAGTACATGCGCCGTTTTGCCGAGCTTTGCCCGGATAGAGCAATTGGTCAGCAGCCTGCTGACCAATTACCGTGGTTTCATATTGTCGCGCTTATCACCAAGCTGGATGATTCCGCGCAGCGTGAATGGTATGCGCAGCAAACTGTTCAGCAGGGCTGGTCGCGTACCACACTTAACCTGCACATCAAAAATCAATTGCATCTACGTCAAGCCAATGCGGTAACCAATTTTTCTGCTCGCTTGCCTGATGCGCTATCCGACCTTGCCCGCGAAACCCTGAAAGATCCCTATCTGTTTGATTTTCTCGGGCTGGGTGATGAAGCGCACGAGCGCGACATTGAAAACGCGCTGATACGCCACATTACCCGCTTCCTGCTGGAGCTGGGCGCAGGATTTGCATTTGTCGGGCGGCAATTCAAGCTGGATGTGGGCGGCGATGAGTTTTTTATCGACTTGCTGTTCTATCACACCCGCCTCAAGTGCTATGTGGTGGTAGAACTCAAGGCCACGGCCTTCAAGCCAGAGCACGCTGGGCAGCTCAACTTCTATCTCAGTGCGGTAGATGCGCAGATCAAAGCCCCCGATGACAAGCCGACAATCGGCCTGTTGCTGTGCAAGGAAAAGAACCGGCTGGTCGCCGAATATGCGCTCTCCGGTATTGATCGACCCATCGGCGTGGCGAATTACGAGTTGGTGCGTGCCCTGCCCGAACCGCTCGACACCAGCTTGCCCAGCATTGAGGAGATCGAGGCTGAGTTGCAGCAGGACTTGGAGTCATCCGGTGATGATGCACGTTAACTCACCAACTGAGAGAAAGGGTAATTACCCTTTAGTAAGGGTAGTAAAGAGGGTAATAACTATATGAACGCAACCGCATCCATCGTTTCAAAGGTCTGGAGTTTTTGCACCACGTTGCGCGACGATGGGGTGGGCTATGGCGACTATCTGGAGCAGCTCACCTATCTGATCTTCCTGAAGATGGCGGACGAGTACAGCCAGCCACCCTATAACCGCAAGGTGGGTATTCCCGCCGAATACGACTGGCAGAGCCTGAAGGCCAAGCGCGGTGCAGAGCTGGAGGTGCATTACGTGACGTTGTTGCTGGAGCTTGGCAAAAAATCGGGGATGCTGGGGACGATTTTCACCAAGGCGCAGAACAAGATTCAGGACCCGGCCAAGCTCTATCGCCTGATCGACATGGTGAACGAGACGAGCTGGGTGACGATGGGCGCGGATGTAAAGGGCGACATCTACGAGGGGTTGCTGGAGCGCAATGCAGAAGACACCAAGTCTGGCGCAGGGCAATATTTCACGCCGCGCGCCTTGATCCGCGCCATGGTGGAGTGTGTGCGGCCGGAGCCGAACAAGACCATCGCCGATCCGGCCTGCGGCACGGGTGGCTTCTTTTTGGCGGCCTATGACTTTCTGGTGAAGGAGCACCGTCTGGACAAGACGCAGAAGGCATTCCTCAAGCACGATACCTTTAACGGCAACGAGATCGTGGCGGGCACGCGCCGCCTGGCATTGATGAATATGTTCCTGCACAACATCGGCGAGATCGACGGCGAGAGCATGGTGTCACCCAACGATGCGCTGGTGGCCGACAGCGGCAAACGCTACGACTACGTGCTGGCCAATCCCCCCTTCGGCAAGAAGAGCGCGATGAGCTTTACCAATGAGGAGGGCGAACAGGAGAAGGATGACCTGACCTACAACCGCCAGGATTTCTGGGCAACCACGTCCAACAAGCAGCTCAACTTTGTGCAGCATATACGCACCATGCTGAAGACCACCGGACGCGCGGCAGTGGTGGTGCCGGACAACGTGTTGTTTGAGGGCGGCGCGGGTGAAACGGTGCGTAAGAAACTGCTGGAGAACACTGAGTTGCACACCATCCTGCGCCTGCCTACCGGCATCTTCTACGCCAACGGCGTGAAGGCGAATGTGCTGTTTTTCGATAACCGCGCCGCTAACCCCAAGCCGTGGACGAAAGAAGTCTGGTATTACGATTACCGCACCAACATCCACCACACGCTGAAAAAGAAACCGCTGCGTTTCGAAGATTTGCAGGAGTTCATTGCCTGCTATAACCCTCTCAATCGCCACGAGCGCAAAGAAGGCTGGAACGAGCAAAGCAATCCGGAAGGCCGCTGGCGAAAATTCAGCTACGAGCAGATTATCGCGCGCGATAAAACCAGCCTGGATATTTTCTGGCTCAAGGATAAAAGCCTGGCTGATCTGGACAATCTGCCGGAGCCGGATGAGCTGGCGTTAGAAATTATCGACAATCTTGAGGCGGGGTTAAATAGCTTCAGGGCAATTGCGGCAGCACTTTCGTAAGCGCCTATTCTGGACCACAACTCTAAAGAAAACGCATCCATGAGCCCAATTTCGTACCCTGCCTTTAGCCGTGTTTTTCCCTTTGCGATTTATATTGCCTTTTTGGTCATCGCCTCCGGCATGTCCGCCTTTCAGGATATGGGCTATATCAAAAGCTGGGATTTGCGCTGGCTGTATCCTGTCAAGGTGGGGTTGGTGCTGCTGGCGTTGCTATGGTTATGGCGCCATTATTCTGAGCTTTCCAGGCCGACCGGTGTAAAGGCGGGAGACTGGATCGTTGCCGGGATCACGGGGGTGGTGGTTTTTGTAATCTGGATTAACCTGGATCAGGCGTGGGCGACAATGGGCAGCGAGTCACGCGGGTTCAACCCGGTATCGGACGGTGGCGAAATTGACTGGATACTGGTGGCATTCCGCCTGATAGGCGCGGCTATGATAGTGCCTGTCATGGAGGAGTTGTTCTGGCGTTCGTTTGTGATGCGCTGGATAGATAATCCGGATTTTCTTCGCATCAATCCAGCTCAGATCAGCATTAAGTCGTTTGTTATCGCCTCGGTACTTTTTGGCGTCGAACACAATCTGTGGCTGGCCGGCATCATCGCCGGGATTGCCTATGGCTGGCTATACAAACGCAGCGCCAATCTTTGGGTGCCCGTGTTTTCACATGCCATCACCAATGGCCTGCTTGGCATCTGGGTGATTTATTCCGGGAATTGGCAGTTCTGGTGAGGTATTCCTGACAGTCTTTTTCAGCTATTGGCAGGCCGGAAAAATAGAATTATTTTCCCGACCACAGCCTCAAGATTCCGCCGTCTCTCCCGTCTCATACGGTTCGGCATAGCCGCATTCCTTCTGCGGGCAGACCTTTTCCGTGCCACGGCGCTTGGTGGTTTTGATGGTCATCACCGGCCATTGGCATTTTGGACAGGACTCGATGAGGGGTTCGTTCCAAACCGCGTAGTTGCAATCCGGGTAGGTTGCGCAGGAGTAGAAGATCTTGCCGTAGCGTGACTTGCGCTTGAGCAGGGTGCCCTTGTGGCATTGCGGGCATTCCACGCCGGTGTCGGCGGGCTTCTCCAGAGGTTCGATGTGTTTGCAGGCAGGGTAATTGCTGCAACCGATGAACTTGCCGTAGCGGCCCTGGCGGAAGATAAGCGGAGATTCACACTTGGGGCAGGTGCGGCCTTCCACGATTTCGGGTTCTGTCGTAGCGCCTGCTTCCTCATTGAGATTGCGGGTGTAATCGCACTCAGGGTAGGTGGTACAGCCGATGAACCGTCCGCGTTTTCCGAGGCGTATCGAGAGCGGTTTGCCGCATTTGGGGCAGGCTTCGTCCAACGCCTCCTGAGTAACATCCTGGCGCTTGACGTTCTCTTCGGTAGTGTCGACCTGGGTCTTGAAGGGCGTCCAGAAGTCGCGCAGGAGGGGAACCCAGTCTTTTTCGCCGCGCGACACCGCATCAAGCTCGTCTTCGAGATGGGCGGTGAAGTCGTAATCCACATAACGCGTGAAATATTCGGTGAGGAACTTGTTGACAATACGCCCCACGTCGGTGGGTTTGAAGCGCCGCTTGTCCAGCTCCACATATTCACGCTGCTGGAGCGTGGAGATGATGCTCGCATAGGTAGAGGGGCGGCCGATGCCGTGTTCTTCAAGCGCCTTGATCAGGCTGGCCTCGCCATAACGCGGGGGTGGCTCGGTGAAATGCTGTTCGGGCTGGATGCCAAGCAGATCAATTTTTTCCCCTGCCAGCAGCACGGGGAGGCGGCGTTCATCTTCGCCTTCCTTCTCGCCATCCTTGCCTTCTTCCTTGCTGTCGTCCACGCTCTCCTGGTACACCGCCATGAAGCCGGGGTGGACGATGGTGGAGCCGTTGGCGCGGAACAGATTGCCTTCGCCTGCGCTCATGTCGACGCTCACGGTGTCGAGGGTGGCGTGGATCATCTGGCAGGCGATGGTGCGTTTCCAGATCAGGTCATACAGCTTGTACTGGTCAGCGGTCAGGCTGTCCTTGATCGACTCCGGTGCGCGTTCCGCAGCAGTGGGGCGTATTGCCTCGTGGGCCTCTTGGGCATTTTTGGATTTTGTTTTGTAAACATGCGGTTGCTCAGGCACGTTGTCGCTGCCGAAACGGGTGGCAATGAGGCTGCGGATATCGTCCAGCGCCTCGTTTGCCAGGCTCACCGAGTCGGTACGCATATAGCTGATCAAACCCACCGCGCCACCGCCGATGTCGATACCTTCATAGAGCTGTTGGGCGAGGCGCATGGTGCGCTGAGCAGTAAAGCCCAGTTTGCGCGATGCCTCCTGTTGCAGTGTCGAGGTGGTGAATGGGGGTGAAGGATTACGCTTGCGTTGTTTCTTTTCCACCTTGGCGACCACCAGGGCGCCCGCTGCGGCGCGCAGCAATTCCTCCTCCATTTTGGCGGCCTGCTCGCCATCGGTGACGCTGAACTGGCTGATTTTTTCGCCTTGATACTGGATGAGTTTGGCGCTGAAGCGGTCGCCTTTTTTGGCGAGATTGGAGAGTATCGTCCAGTATTCACGCGTTACGAACTTTTCGATCTCTTCCTCGCGCTCGACGATCATGCGCAGCGCCGGGCTTTGCACGCGCCCGGCGGAGAGGCCACGGCGGATTTTTTTCCACAGCAGCGGGGAGAGGTTGAAGCCCACCAGGTAATCCAGCGCGCGGCGCGCCTGCTGGGCGTTGACCAGCTCCATGGAAACCTCGCGCGGATTTGCCACGGCCTCGTTCACGGCACGTTTGGTGATCTCGTAGAACACCACGCGATGCACGGGTTTGTCCTTGATGAGCTTCTTTTCCTTGAGTATTTCCAGCAGATGCCAGGAGATGGCCTCGCCTTCACGGTCCGGATCGGTTGCCAGATAGAGCACATCGGCCTTTTTCATGGCGCTGACGATGGCATCGACGTGCTTTTCATTCCTTTCAATGGTCTGGTACTTCATGGCGAAGCTGTGTTCTGTATCGACAGCGCCCTCTTTGGGCAGCAGGTCACGCACATGGCCGTAGGAGGCGAGGATGTCGAAGTCCTTGCCCAGGTATTTTTTCAAGGTCTTGGCCTTGGCGGGCGATTCAACGATAAGGAGTTTTTTGGCCACTTGTGCCCTTCAGGGTATAAGTTATGTAGCTATAGAAAACAGCCGCAAAACGCCGCAGGCAGCAAGCGATGGCCGAAACCCGCGCTTGCCGCCTGTAGCGTGCTGGTGTAGTTAGTGTAAATTGTTGGGCATCTCGTCAAACACGAGGTCTTCCATCCAGGCGAAAGCCGCTTCCTGACCGGGCTGATTGAACAGCACCATGAGGATGACCCACTTGAGTTGGGCGAGATCAATATCCTCGCTCTCCAGGGCCATGACGCGGTCGATCACGAGTTCGCGGTTGGCAGGGTCGAGCACGCCGAGCTGTTCCAGGAACATCAGGAAGCCACGGCATTCGAGGTCAAGCCGGTTCGTCTCCTGAAGGGTGAAGACACGAATCGAGTGGCTGGTGGTGAGCATGATCGGCGCGGCGTTGTCCCGCATCTGCGCCATGCCTTCCAGCCAGGTGAATGCCTTGTCGATCTCGCCATAGTGGAAGCCGGCTTCGATGAGTTCTTTCCTCAGTGACTCCTGGTCAGGGGTGGTTTCCAGCTCGCCGTCGAGGTAGTTCTCGAACAGGTACATCAGGACATCCAACACATTTTCTTTCATTTCAGGACCTCCTGCGCTTAGCCTTTAACCCGGCGGGTATAGCATCCGCCCGATGCCGATTCAACTATATTATGCAATTCCAATACCAAAAGCATGGAGGAAACCTGCTCCGGCGTCAATCCACTGCGTTCCACCAATGTGTCTATGGAGGTGGGGGAGAAATCGACGCAATCAAGCAATTTCAATGAGTTATCGTCAAGATCAAGTCCAGTAACAGAGTTTTCACCGGAACATAATACAGTGTTATAAGGCATGTCCGATACCATTGGGCCGAGTTCTTCAAGGATATCCTGCACATTTTCGACCAGTTTTGCCCCTAGTCGTATCAGGGAATGACAGCCGCGCGCCAAGGGATTATGGATGGAGCCGGGAATGGCGAACACCTCGCGCCCCTGCTCCGCCGCCAGGCGTGCAGTGATCAGCGAGCCGCTGGCGAGCGCGGCCTCCACCACCAGTGTGCCCAGGCTCAGGCCGCTGATAATGCGATTGCGGCGCGGGAAGTGTTCGGCCAGTGGCGGGGTGCCGGGCACAAATTCAGAGACCAGCGCGCCGCGTTGGGCGATGCGGTGTGCCAGATCGCGGTGCCGGGCTGGATAGACACGGTCCAGGCCGGTACCCGTGACGGCGATGGTGAGGCCCTCGCCATCAAGCGCGCCCTGGTGGCTGGCGGCGTCGATACCCAGCGCCAGGCCACTGGTGACGGTTAATCCCGCGCCGCACAGATGTCTTGCAAAGTCATGGGCGAGATCCCGCCCGGCGGCAGAGGGGTTGCGGCTGCCGACCAGTGCCAGTTGCGGGGTTGCCAACACAGCCGGGTTGCCATGCACGAACATGAGCGGCGGCGGACCGGCGATTTCGCGCAGTTGTGCAGGGTAGGCAGGATCATGGAGCGTGAGTATGTGGTTACCCGGCAGCTCCCCCCAGGCAAGGTCTTTTTCCACAGCAGCCCAATCGGGTTTGCGCAGATAAGCGGCGAGCGCCGCCGCACCGCGTATGCCAGATGACGCCACTTGCTCCGGGGTTGCCTCGAAAATGGCGCGAGGCGTCGCATAATGATCGAGCAGCGCCATGAATGTGATTGGGCCTACGCCCGGCGCCCTCAGCAGGGCCAGCCAATAAGCCAGATCGTTTTTGTCGCTTGCGCCCTCAAGGGGGTAAGTCATTGGTTGGTAGTCACTTGTCATTTGTTGCCAGGGTCAGAGCAAGTCCACCATCACCGGGTTCCGGCTACGGATTTTTCACCATATCATACAGCCGGATATCCCGTTCCGCCTGCATGATCAGGGCGTAGCTCACGCGCTCGAAGGTGCGAAACACCATGAGCAGACCGGCGCGCTCGTCAGGCAGCTTTACCAGATTGTCCCCACCGGGATTGATTGTGTCGCGCACGGTGATGCCGGACTGAAGAATAGCCAGTACATGGCCCGGTGCCATACCATCGCGCGTACCCAGATTGAGCGCTACCACCTGATTTCGGCCGATTTTGGAGACGCCGTCGGTTACCGCAATGATATAGCCAGACGTTGCCTTTTCCGGTGCATGCGGGAAAAAGTCCCGGCTGGCCTCCTTTTCCTCTTGCGGGAACAGGTTATCGCCAATCAAGGTTTCACGATAGGCGTTGGTGATACGTAATGTCGCGGGATCGCCCGCACGTTCCACGCTGGCATCAGCGACCTGGATGGCCTCATAACCCAGGATATCTTCTTTTTTGGCGCCGGGATTGCGGTATGCCTTGCCACGGTGAAACACGCCAAAACGAGGGGTGGTCGCATCCGCCAGCTTGCGCGCATATACCTTGTTCCCGGTGCCGGCTGCCTGGCGGCCTTCCTCAAATGCGACGATATAAGGTGCGCTTGCGAGCTCGCTCGCGCTCATCACGCGTGCGCGCAGCAGAAAGGGTTCGATGGCATCCATGGCGATGGCGGGGATAGCGCTGTTCATGCCGGAAATGCGGATTTGAGGTGATAGCTTCACCGTCGGCAGGTTTGATGTGGTCTGCACTGGGCGTTCGATTTGCAGTACCGGCTTGCCGTCCTGCATGCCCAGCACAATCACATCGCCCGGATAGATCAGGTGCGGGTTTTTGATCTCCGGGTTGATATGCCATACATCCGGCCAGCGCCAGGGGTCGCGCAGGAAGCGCGCGGAGATGTCCCACAGCGTATCGCCCTTGACCACCTTGTGGCGGTTGGGATGATCAGGGTTGAGTGCTATCGTGTCCGCCAGTGCGGCCGATACGGTGGCGGCGCTGGCCAGAAGCGCGAAACACAGGCCCACCAAGGTCTTTTTGGTAAACATAATCGTCCTTATTGCATGTGGCGCACAGAGCGCCTATCTATTATGATCATTCCTTATATCGGACTCTCATCGCATTAAGTTAACGGTTATCTGATGGCTATTCTTCCAATTTTGCATTATCCCGACCCGCGTTTGCGTAACAAGGCTGCTCCCGTCGCCAAGGTTGATGGTAAACTCCGCGCCCTGATCGACGATATGTTCGAGACCATGTATCAGGCGCCGGGCATTGGCCTGGCGGCGCCTCAGGTTGATGTTGCCCTGCGTGTGCTCGTTATTGATATCTCGGAGCAGCGCAATGCGCCATTATGCCTGATTAATCCGGAAATTCTGCACATGGACGGCGTAGAGCAGACGGAAGAAGGCTGTCTCTCGGTGCCGGGGATTTACGAGCCGGTGCAGCGTGCCAAGTATATCAAGGTGCGCGCATTGGACCGCAACGGTGCATCTTTTGAGATGGAAGCCGATGAGCTGCTGGCCGTGTGCATCCAGCACGAGATAGATCACCTGGATGGCAAACTGTTTGTCGATTATTTGTCCGAATTAAAACGGCAGCGCCTCCGTAAAAAGCTGGAAAAAGTGCGCCGCCAGACGTTATGAATAAAAAGTAGAAAACCTTGAAATCCAGTCTCAACATTATCTTTGCCGGTACCCCCGAATTCGCCGTCGCACCGCTGCGGGCACTGCTCGCGACGGAACATACCGTGTGCGCGGTCTATACCCAGCCGGATCGCCCGGCAGGCCGGGGCCGCAAGCTCACTGCCAGCCCGGTCAAGTGTGTGGCGCTTGAGCACGGCATACCGGTGTACCAGCCAGTCAGCCTCAAGTCTGCGGAAGAACAGGCTCGGCTACAGGCATTGCAGGCTGATTTGATGGTGGTGGTCGCCTATGGCCTGATACTGCCGCCTCCGGTGCTGGAGGCGCCGCGCCTAGGCTGCGTGAATATTCACGCCTCGCTGCTGCCGCGCTGGCGTGGCGCCGCGCCGCTCCAGCGCGCCATCCTGGCGGGTGATACCGAGACCGGCATTACCATCATGCAAATGGACGCGGGCCTGGACACCGGCGCCATGCTGGTGCGCGTATCCTGCCCGATCTTGCCGGATGACACCACGCAAACCCTGCACGACCGGCTGGCGGCGCTCGGCGCGCAAACGCTGCTGCTGGTGCTGGAACAGCTTGAGAGTGGCACGGCGCACGCCACCCCGCAGGATGGCGGCCTGACCTGTTATGCCGCCAAGATTGACAAGGCTGAGGCGGCGATTGATTGGTCGCGGCCTGCCGTGGAGCTGGAACGCAAGGTGCGTGCATTCAATCCCTGGCCGGTGGCGCGTACACTTTTGGGTGAGACGCCGCTGCATGTCTGGGCGGCACAGGTGCTGGCAGGCGATGCGGGCCAGCCGCCGGGGACTATCCTGTCTGCCGTAAAGGAAGGCATTGATGTCGCCACAGGCAGCGGCATCCTGCGCCTGTTGCAACTCCAGGTGCCGGGCGGTCGACCCATGCCGGCCGCCGATTTTTTGAACGCCCATCGAAACCTGGTGGCTATAGGCATTACGTTTGCCCTGAAGGGCGGCGCGCAGCCTCCCCTCCGGGGGACAAGTACCCTAAAGGGCACGAGTAAATGAAATCAAGAACCGCCGCCGCGAAGGTATTGGCTCAGGTAGTGGGCAAAGGGCGTTCGCTGGGGGGGGTGCTTGCGCCCGCGCTTACCCAGTTGCGTAAGGACGGGGATCGGGCATTGGCGCAGGAGTTGTGTTACGGCGTGCTGCGCTGGTATCCACGGTTGGCCGCGCTATTGGAGCGCCTGTTGAGCAAGCCGTTGAAAGAGCGCGATGAGGATGTGCGCGGCCTGCTGCTGCTGGGCTTGTATCAAATTATCTATATGCGCGTGCCGGATCATGCCGCAGTGGGCGAGACGGTGGCGGCGGCGAGGGACTTGGGCAAGCCGTGGGCGGGTGGGCTGGTGAACGCCGTTTTGCGCAATTATTTGCGCGACAGCGCCCATCTGCTGGAAGAGGTGGATCAAAACGAGGCGGCGGCGCTGGCCCATCCCGCATGGTTGCTGGAATTGATCAAGCACGCTTGGCCGCGCGACTGGCAGGCTATCGTCACGGCCAATAACCAGCGTCCGCCGATGGCGCTGCGCGTCAATGCCCAGCATAGGGAGCGCGACGCCTATCTGCGTATGCTGGTAGATGACGGCATCGCCGCGTTTCCGGCACCGTATACCACGCACGGGGTCATTCTGGAGCAGCCAACCGATGTTGAACGCCTGCCCGGATTCAACGCGGGGTGGGTGTCGGTGCAGGACAGCGCGGCCCAGCTCGCGGCAACGTTGCTTGATGTCCAGCCCGGTCAGCGCGTGCTCGACGCCTGCGCGGCACCCGGCGGCAAGACGGCGCATATCCTGGAGTCACAGCCCGATATTGATCTGACAGCGCTGGATAACGATGCCGCACGCCTGAAGCGTGTAGACGAGAATTTGCGGCGCTTACGCCCGCCAGTGCAGGTTCGCCTGATCAAGGGTGATGCCGCCCAGCCCGCCGCGTGGTGGGATGGCGTCATGTACGACCGCATCCTGCTCGATGCGCCATGCTCGGCGACGGGTGTGATACGCCGCCACCCCGATATCAAAATCTTGCGCAGGCCAGACGATATTGCCGCGCTGGCGGAGCTGCAAGGGCGTATGCTGCAGGCGCTATGGCCCTTGCTGAAGCCGGGGGGGGTGTTTTTGTACGCTACCTGTTCCATACTGCCAGAGGAAAATGAGCAACAGGTAACACGCTTTCTGGCGGCGCAAACGGACGCCTGCGAAAAGGTTATCGATGCTTCATGGGGAAATCCAAGGGAGGCCGGGCGGCAGATCTTGCCTGGCGAGAACGGTATGGACGGGTTTTATTATGCGTGTTTGCAAAAAGCATAGGGATTCGTTGCTAAGAACCTCATGAAAAACCGGCACGGCAACCTGTTCTTATCAGCGCTGGTCATGTTCATGATCTGCCTGATGTGTTTCGGCACCGCCTGGGGTGAAAGCCCAAACGGCGAATTTACCGTGCGCGGCGTGGAGACAGAACTCGTCGACAAGGTGTACCGGCTTGACGCCCGCATCGATTATCAGCTCAGTGACAGGATGCTGGATGCGTTGCATAAAGGCATACCGCTGACCATCGCGATGGACATCGAGGTGTGGCGCAAGCGGCAATATCTCTGGAACGAGCAACTCGCCGCAGTAACGCAACGCTATCAGCTTTCCTATCACGCACTGACGCGTCAATACCAGATCAAAAACCTCAATACCGGCATACAAAATGGTTTTCCAACGCTGCATGCGGCCTTGGAGACGCTGGGCACCGTTGATGATTTTCCGATGCTCGATCAGCAATTGTTGCGGGCGGGTGAAACATACGAGGCGCGCCTGCGTGCTCGTATGGATATCGAGGCGCTGCCGGTGCCGATCCGTTTGTTTGCCTATATCTACGCCGGATGGCGCGTAAGTAGCGAGTGGCATACATGGTCATTGCGGCTCTAAAACGCACCGGTTCTGGCATTGTGCCGGTGGTAGTGCTGTTTGTGCTGCTGCTGGCGTCGCTCTACATGATGAGCAGCGCGACGCAAAATTCAGCGGAGTTTGGCCGCCTCTATTCCGTTCTGCTGGTGGTTAATGTTCTGGAGCTGGTGCTTCTGGTGGGGCTGATTACCGCCAATCTTTATCGCCTGGTACGCCAGTATCGGGCCGGCGTGGTGGGATCGCGGCTCACCGCGCGGCTGGTGGTCATATTCGTGATCCTCTCCGTGGTGCCGGTATCGCTGGTGTATTATTTCTCGCTGGATTTTTTGCGGCGCGGGATTGATAGCTGGTTTGACGTGCGCATCGAAAAGGCACTGGGTGACGCGCTGGAATTGAGCCGCACCGCGCTTGATGCGCGCATGCGCGACCTGCTGCGGCAAACCGAGTTGATGGCGCGGGAGATGGAAGACATCCCCAATGGTCAGGTCATCTTTGATATGGACAAATTGCGCCAGCGTAGCGGGGCCTCTGATCTTACCTTGCTGACACCACAAGGCCGTATTCTCGTCATAAGCAGCGATGACCCAACCATGGCTTCCCCTACCCAGCCCAGTGAGGCGATACTGCAACGGGTACGGCAGGGGATCACCTATGTCGGGCTTGATCCGATCCGCGACACAGGCCTCTATGTGCGGACGGTTGTCACCGTGCCTGGTCTCAATCCCGGCAGTCCGCCGCGTTTGCTGCAGGGGTTGTTCCCGGTCGCGGGGCGCATGAGTGAGCTGGCCGAGGGGGTGCAATCCGTTTATGCCCGCTACCAGGAATTGGGCTATATGCGCGAGCCGCTCAAATTCAGTTTTACCCTGACCTTATCGCTGGTGTTGTGGCTCAGTGTGCTGATGGCGGTATGGGCCGCGTTTTTTTCGGCGCGGCGTTTGACGGAGCCAGTGCGGGTGCTGGCACTGGGTACGCGTGCGGTGGCGGCGGGTGACTATGACCAGCGGCTGCCGTTGTTGCCCAGCCATGACGAACTGGGCTTTCTGGTGCAGTCATTCAATGATATGACGCGCAAGATATCACTCGCCCGCGACGAGGCCCAGCGCAGCCATCAACAGGCCGAAACACAGCGCGCCTATCTGGAGGCGGTGCTGGATCGGCTGTCTTCCGGCGTGCTGACATTGGATGGGCAACACATTCTGCGCACGGCAAACATTGCCGCGAGTCAGGTTCTTGGCGCGGATCTCAACGACAAGATTATTGGCGAACCTCTCGATCAGCTTGGCGGCGTCTACCCTCATCTTGGCGGCTTTGCCAAGGCGCTTGCGCCCTATTTGATAGGTACGCCACGGGAATGGCGCGAGGAAGTGGTTTTGTTTGGCGCGGGCGGGCGACAGGTGTTGATGTGCCGTGGCGCACCGCTGTCCGACACGGAAGGCGAGACGGGAGGACATGTGATCGTGTTCGATGACATCACAAACCTGATCCAGGCGCAGCGTGATGCGGCATGGGGCGAGGTGGCGCGGCGTCTGGCGCATGAGATCAAAAACCCGCTCACGCCTATCCAGCTTTCAGCCGAGCGCCTGCGGCATAAATACCTCAAAACCATGAACGCGGAGGACGCGGATGTGCTGGACCGCTCCACCCATACCATCATCCAGCAGGTGCAGACCATGCAGGAAATGGTCAAGGCCTTTTCCGATTATGCGCGCGCGCCCAAGCTGATGCTGCATCCGTTGGATCTGAATCGCCTGATCAACGAAGTGCTGGATCTCTATCGCGGCGATGCAAGGGTGCGGACCAAGGCGCACCTCGATCCGCAACTGCCGCGCATCGAGGCCGATGCAGGGCGCTTCCGGCAATTGCTGCACAACCTCATCAAAAATGCCCTCGATGCCGTCGGCGAAAACGCCGGGTGTTGCGTTACCATCACCACGCAATGGCTACACGAGCCGGATTTTCAGAGCGTCGAACTGCGCGTGCAGGACAATGGCCCAGGTATCACGCCGGAGATTCTTGCCCGCCTTTTTGAACCCGGCGTCAGCAGCAAAGCCAAGGGCGGCGGGCTGGGGCTGGCGATCGTAAAAAAGATCGTTGAAGAACACGGCGGTCTGGTGTGGGCGGA
This sequence comes from uncultured Gammaproteobacteria bacterium, assembly GCA_947085925.1. Taxonomy (GTDB): domain Bacteria; phylum Pseudomonadota; class Gammaproteobacteria; family Ga007554; genus LNEJ01. Next base: position 12,832 of record CAMTYI010000083.1, on the reverse strand, counting down.
AAATGTCCCTGGTGACGGCGCCCGTATCGTGGTGCGTCTCCCGCTGCAAAGCACTGGAGCAGCCGCGTGAGCGCAGTCATGACGAGTACCCTGAAGTCACACAAGGATAACAGCGCATGAGCATGGCCTACATTCTGGTGGTGGACGACGAGCGCGACATCCGCGAACTGGTCAAGGAAATCCTGGTTGACGAGGGATACGAGGTCGCTATCGCGGAGAACGGTGAGGCGGCGCGGCGTGCGCGGCGCGAACGCCGTCCCGACCTGGTGCTGCTGGACATCTGGATGCCGGACATCGACGGCATCTCGCTGCTCAAGGAGTGGGGGGCCGAAGAAGGCGATGCGTTGCCGCCGGTCATCATGATGTCCGGACACGGCACCGTGGAAACCGCGGTGGAGGCCACCCGTTTGGGCGCCTACGACTTTCTGGAAAAGCCCTTGTCCATGGCCAAGCTGCTGCTGACCATCAAACGCGCGCTGGAGGCCGACCGGCTGCGCCGGGAAAATCTCGGGTTGCGGCGCCACGATCAGACGGTAACGGAACCCGTGGGCCACGGCACGGTAATGCACCATCTGCGCGAACAGGCCAAGCGCATCGCCCAGCACGACGCCTGGGTGCTGATCACGGGCGAGCCGGGCAGCGGCAAGGAACTCTTCGCCCGTTATCTGCACACCAACAGTGCGCGTCACAATGGTCCGTTTATTGATGCCGGCGTTCCGCAGGGCAATCCGGCTATCGAGTTGTTTGGCAGTGAAGAAGGCGGCAAGATTCATTACGGGCGCTTTGAGCAAGCCAACGGCGGCACCCTGTTCCTGGATGAGATCGGCGATATGGATGCTGCACTGCAAGCGCGCCTGCTACGCACCCTGCAAAGCCGCTCCTTCACGAGGGTGGGTGGAAGCGAGCCGGTGAAGCTCGACGCGCGCGTTCTGGCCGCCACGCATCACGATCTAGCGCAGGATGTCCAGGCCAAGCGCTTTCGTGAAGACCTTTATTATCAGCTAAACGTGGTGCCGCTACGCGTACCCCCGTTGCGCGAACATTGCGAAGACGTTCCCGAATTGCTCAACTATTACATGAATGTCTTCGTCAATCAGGACAACTTGCCCTACCGCCGCTTCAGCATGGCAGCGCAAAACCGCCTGCGCAATTATCCATGGCCAGGCAACGTCCGCGAATTGAAAAACCTGGTGCAGCGTTTGCTGATTCTTGGGACGGGCGCCGAAATCGGTGTCGACGAAGTGGATGCCGCACTGGGCGAAGCGCCCATCAGTGTAACGGCGACATCAACACTGGGCTTCGATTTGCCCTTGCGCGAGGCGCGTGACCGTTTTGAAAAGGCCTATCTGGAGTATCAATTGCGCGAGACGGGCGGCAACATCACCAAGGTGGCTAAACTGGCGGGTATGGAACGCACCCATTTGTATCGCAAGATGCGGGCGCTGGGCATCAGCATCGGCGATGTACAAGAAACAGCGGATCAGTGATAAGATTGCCGCCCTTGTTTTGGATTGTGAGCTGACATGAAAATCATTATCCTCGGCGCAGGCCAGGTAGGTTCTTCGGTAGCCGCCAATCTGGTCAGCGAGGCCAACGATATTACGGTGGTGGATACCAACCAGGATCTCCTGCAAAACCTCCAGGACCGTTTCGACCTGCGCACCGTGTGCGGCGAGGCCTCCCATCCTGAGGTGCTGCGGCGCGCTGGCGCTGAGGATGCGGACATGATTCTCGCCGTCACCAACAGTGATGAAACTAACATGGTGGCGTGCCAGGTAGCGTACACGCTGTTCCACACCCCCACCAAAATTGCACGCGTGCGCTCCAACGAATATCTTAGCCATCCCCAGCTATTCGCCAACGATGCGCTCCCTGTCGACTTTCTGATCAGCCCCGATCAGGCAGTGACAGATTATATCCAGCGCCTGATCGAATACCCCGGTGCGCTCCAGGTGCTCGATTTTGCGCATGGCAAGGTGCGGCTGGTGGCGGTGCGTGCCTATCATGATGGACCACTTGTGGGGCGTGAGCTGCGCACCTTGCGCGAGCACATGCCGGGTGTTCAGACGCGCGTTGCCGCCATCTTCCGCCGTGATGCGCCTATCGTTCCCGAGGGCAACACCGTCATAGAAGTGGATGACGAAGTGTTTTTCATTGCCGCCAGCAAAGACATCCGCGCGGTGATGGGAGAGCTGAGGCGGCTGGACAGCCCCATCAAGCGCGTGATGATCGCGGGCGGCGGCAACATCGGAAAGCGCCTGGCCAAGGCGCTGGAAAGTAATTACCAGATCAAGGTTATCGAACACAACCAAAAGCGCGCGCGCGCCCTGTCGGAAGAGCTGAAAAAGGCCATCGTCCTGCTGGGTGACGCCACCGATGAAGATCTGTTGCGCGAAGAAAATATCGAAGCCACCGATATATTCTGCGCGCTGACCAACGACGACGAGGATAACATCCTCTCCGCCATGCTCGCCAAGCGCCTGGGTGCGCGCAAGGTAATGGCGCTGATCAACCGCTCCGCCTATGTTGATCTGGTGGAAAGCGGCACGATCGACATCGCAATATCGCCCCATCAGGCGATGATCGGCAGCCTGCTCGCCCATGTGCGGCGTGGCGATGTCGCGGCGGTTCACTCGTTGCGGCGCGGCGCGGCAGAGGCTCTGGAGGCCGTGGCGCACGGCGACCGCAAATCGTCAAAAGTGGTGGGGCGCGCCATTCAGGACATCAAGCTGCCGCCGGGCGCCAGCATCGGCGCCATGCTGCGCGGTGATGAAGTCATTATTGCTCATCACGACACCGTGATCGAAGCGGAAGATCACGTCATCCTGTTTCTGGTCGACAAAACCCGTATCCGCGACGTGGAGCGCCTGTTTCAGGTGAGCGCGATGTTTCTTTAAAAGTAACGAAAATCAAATATGAAGAGGCATAGTATGGCGTTCCACTGGTTTTCTGATTTCCTGTTTGTTTCCTGCTGCTGAAAAATGCAACTCTCCGCCATACAACGCATACTCGGTCTTCTTTTGATGCTGTTCAGCATCACCATGCTGCCGCCGGTAGCAGTGTCCTTCTGGTACGACGACCACACCGCACAATCCTTTCTTATGGGCTTTGTGTTGACGCTGTTGGCAGGTTTTTTGTGCTGGCTGCCGGTGCGCACGTATCGCAAGGAATTACGCCTGCGCGACGGCTTTCTGATTGTGGTGATCTTCTGGACCGCGCTGAGTATGGTCAGCGCCCTGCCGTTCATGCTCGCCGAGCATCCGCACATGTCGTTCACCGACGCGGTTTTTGAGTCGGTGTCGGGCTTCACCACCACTGGTGCAACGGTGATGGTTGGTCTCGATCACATGCCGCAATCCATCCTCTACTACCGGCAGCAACTGCAATTTCTCGGTGGTATGGGAATCGTGGTGCTGGCGGTGGCCATTTTCCCCATGCTCGGTATCGGAGGCATGCAGCTCTATCGTGCCGAGACGCCGGGGCCGATGAAAGACAACAAACTTACCCCCCGCATCACCGAAACAGCACGGGCCTTGTGGTACATCTACCTGGGCTTGACGGTGGCCTGTGCGCTGGCCTACTGGCTGGCCGGGATGAGCCTGTTCGATGCCATCGGTCACAGTTTTTCCACCATCTCCACCGGCGGCTTTTCCACGCATGACGCCAGCCTTGGCCACTTCAACAGCGCACTCATCGATGCTATTGCTACCGTGTTCATGCTGCTTGGTGGGTTCAACTTCGCGGTGCATTTCATGGCATGGCGAGAGCGGGATATTCGCCACTATTGGCGCGACGCGGAGGCGCTCGCCTTCATCGGTATCGTCGCCGCGATAATAGCGATTGTCGTCGTGGTGCTGATGGTCACGCAAAAGTATCCGGACTTTTGGGGCGCATTGCGCTATGGCTCTTTCCAGGTGGTTACCATGATTACCAGTACCGGTTTCCTGACGGCGGATTTTTCATCCTGGCCGCTGTTTCTGCCTGCATTGCTGATTGCCATCGGCTTCATCGGCGGCTGTGCCGGTTCAACCGCGGGCGGCATGAAAGTGGTGCGTATCCTGCTGCTCTACAAGCAGGGCACCCGTGAGATCATGCGCCTGATCCATCCCAACGCCATCATTCCCGTCAAAATCGGCGAGCGTTCGCTGCCGGACCGTATCGTTGAAGCCGTGTGGGGATTCTCCGTCCTTTATATCACCAGCTTTGTCGTTCTGTCGCTGGCCCTGATGGGCACCGGGTTGGACATCGTCACCGCCTTCTCCGGCGTCGCCACCTGCCTCAACCTCGGTGGCCCCGGCCTCGGCGCAGTGACGATGAATTTTACCATCGTCAATGATGTTGGCATCTGGATACTGAGCTTCGCCATGCTCCTGGGGCGCCTTGAGGTGTTCACGCTGCTGGTGCTGCTGACCCCGGCGTTTTGGAGGAAGTAGGGGGGGGCGGCGTTTGTTCTGATGCGAATTATCCCGGTACTTCCGGGAGTGGAATATTCTTGCAGGTTAATGCACAAGATGTGGTGTTTTTGGCTGGCATAGCCAAGCGAGTGCATCTTGCTGAATATTAATGCATTTTCCAGTGTCAACTATTTTTAATGACAGTATGTTATTGTTTTTTATGCATTAAAAAATATAACCCCATGATGCCCCATGCCTGTTGACACAGACTGGGGCGGGCGTTAATCTTCCCGTCACAGCACAATATATTGTGTTTGTACGAATCCAACCAAACAAGCCATAGTCAAGCAGCCCCACGTAATGTGGTTGCCGCGACGTGCGAAAAAACAAACGACAAAGGGAGCATGCGTCCATGAAGGTTACCCATCTCAAGGCAGTCTCGAATGCCGATACTATCATCGAGCTTCAGCCCGCATCTTTTGATATCTGGGATAAAAAATACCGCCTGAAGAAGAAAGACGGCACCGTCATCGACGAAACCCTCGATCACACCTATCGGCGCGTCGCCCGCGCCGTGGCCGATGTGGAAGAGACCGAAGAAAAACGCGCCGAGTGGTATGACAAGTTTCTGTGGGCGCTGCGCCGTGGCGCGATTCCTGCCGGCCGTATCGTTTCCAACGCCGGTGCCCAGGCCTACAAGCCCGCAACCTCCACGATCAACTGCACGGTGTCCGGCACCATTCAAGACTCCATGGACAACATCCTGGGGAAGGTGCATGAGGCTGGTCTTACCCTGAAGGCCGGTTGCGGCATTGGCTATGAGTTCTCCACCCTGCGCCCCAGGGGCGCGTTCGTTGCCGGTGCCGGTGCGTACACCTCCGGCCCGTTGTCGTTCATGGATATCTACGACAAGATGTGTTTCACCGTCTCCTCCGCCGGTGGCCGTCGCGGCGCACAGATGGCGACTTTTGACGTCAGCCACCCGGACGTGCTCGATTTCATCCGCGCCAAGCGCGAAAACGGCCGCCTGCGCCAGTTCAATCTGTCGCTGCTGGTGACGCGGGAATACATGGAGGCCGTCAAGAATGATGCGGACTGGCCTCTGGTGTTCCCGCTCGACGCCAAGGAAGTCGAGAGCGACGGCATCGACGTCAACGACCCCAAGCAAGTGATCTGGCGCGAATGGCCCACCAGGGATAAATACCTGTCCAACGACCAGGGCTTGGTCGCATGCAAGATCTATCGCACCATCCGCGCGCGCCGCTTATGGGATGCGATCATGACGTCCACCTATGACTTCGCCGAGCCGGGCTTCATCCTGATCGACAACGTCAACGAGATGAATAACAACTGGTTCTGCGAAAGCATCCGCGCCACCAATCCCTGTGGTGAACAGCCACTTCCCCCCTACGGCGCCTGTCTGCTGGGCTCTATCAATTTGACCAACTTCGTGCGCAATGCGTTCACGTCCAAGGCCAGTTTTGACTGGGACGAATACCGCCGCGCCGTGGCGATCTTCACCCGCATGCTGGATAACGTGGTGGAGATCAGCGGCCTGCCTTTGGAGCAGCAGCGCGAAGAGATCAAGAGCAAGCGCCGCCACGGCATGGGTTATCTGGGTCTGGGCTCCGCCATAACCATGCAGTGCATGCGTTACGGCTCGAAAGAATCGCTGGAATTCACCGAGCAGGTCACCCGCGAAATGGCGTTGGTCGGCTGGCAAACGGGCGCTGAACTGGCCCAGGAAAAGGGCGCGGCCCCGGTGTTGAATCAGGAATTCTCGGTAACGGGCGAGATGCTGCGCAAGCGGCCGGAAATGGCGAAAGACGGCTTCAAGATAGGCGATAAGGTACCGGGCAAGGTGCTGCTGGCCAAATACAGCCACTACATGCAGCGTATCGCCGAGGTCGCTCCCGATCTGGTGAATGCCATCGCCGAACACGGCGCGCGCTTCACTCACCACAGCTCCATCGCCCCCACCGGCACCATTTCGCTGTCGCTGGCCAATAACGCCAGTAACGGTATCGAGCCAAGTTTTGCGCACCACTATGCGCGCAACGTGATCCGTGAGGGCAAGAAGTCAAAAGAGAAGGTCGACGTTTATTCCTATGAGCTGCTGGCCTACCGCTCCTTGATCAACGACAAGGCCATGCCTTACTCCGACAAGGAAGACGAACAACTGCCGGAGTACTTCATCACCGCTGATGACGTTAAGCCGAAAGAGCATGTCGACGTGCAGGCCGCCGCGCAGAAATGGATCGACTCCTCTATCTCCAAAACCGCCAACGTGCCGACGGATTTTCCCTACGACGACTTCAAGGACATCTACCTCTACGCCTACGAGCAAGGCCTGAAGGGTTGCACCACCTTCCGTTTCAACCCTGAAGCGTTTCAGGGCGTACTGGTGAAAGAGAGTGATCTGGAGAGCACCACCTACCGCTTCACCCTGGAAGACGGCGCCGTGCTGGAAGTCAAGGGTAACGATGAGATTGAATACGACGGCGAAATCCACACCGCCGCCAACCTGTTCGATGCCCTGAAAGAAGGCTACTACGGCAAGTTCTAATTTAAAACAACAATAATCATGTAGGGTGCGTCCTACACACCCTACGACATTGCACTTTTAATTCGGAAATGGAATAGAACCGCTGAGGAGCGAAACCGCCCTCCCTGGAGAAACAACATGGCTATCAAGATAGAAAAGAAGATTGTGAAGTACAGCGTGGTCAAGGACGAGGAGAAGGCCGCTGCCGCCCCTGCCGAGGAATCCACCGTTGCCAAGGTAGTGCAGATGCACGAGAAGCTTGAGCGGCCCGAGGTACTGATCGGCTCCACCTACAAGATCAAAACCCCGCTCACCGAGCATGCCCTGTATGTCACCGTCAACGATGTCGTGCTCAACCCCGGCACCGACGATGAGTTGCGCCGCCCCTTCGAAGTCTTCATCAACTCGAAGAACATGGACCACTTCCAGTGGATCGTCGCCCTCACCCGCATCATCTCCGCTGTGTTCCGCAAGGGTGGTGATGTCACCTTTCTGGTGGAAGAGCTGCGTTCGGTGTTCGACCCGCGCGGCGGCTATTTCAAGAAAGGCGGCAAATACATGCCTTCACTTGTCGCCGAAATCGGTGACGTGATCGAACGCCATATGCGCATGATAGGCCTGCTGAAAGACGACGCCCTCGACGAGCATCAGCAAAAGCACATCAAAGAAAAACGCGCCGAGTTCGAATCCATGCTGCACAGGGCCGAAGACAGCGAAAGCGGCAGCTTCCCCACCGGCGCCCAACTCTGCGCTAAATGCAACACCAAAGCCATGATCAAAATGGATAACTGCATGACGTGCTTGAATTGTGGCGATTCAAAGTGTGGATAAAGGCCGTGTGACACCCTTCACCGAGCCGAACAGTAAGTTTGTGAAAGCCTTTGTCGCCGGAGAATCTTCAAGTCCAATGTAGGGTGGACACGTTTTTTGTGTCCACCAAGCGTTGCGCAGCAACACAATACCCAAATCCATTCGGCGCAATGCGCTGTCGCTTATTGGCGCCCTACTATAGTGCGCGTTACCGCGTTGGTCTGGTCGACGCCTGTCGCAGACAGGGCATGCTTTCCGGCGCCTTCAAGGCGCGCAAGCTTGCGATGTCCTTGCAGCAGTGTAGAATCCCCGCCCTTTGCGAGCTACCGCACCCAATTTCACTATTAGAAATCGAATTAGATATTTTTGGAAAAACTGAAAATTATTATTGGCTTTTTTGCGTGCGGTGCATTATAAGGAATGATACGCCTGTAATCCCAACAGCCAGTCAGGAAAGATAGACCAATGAAAAAGAATAGCCGTAGCGCCACCCCCCCCGCCCATTCATCGCGCTCCTCAAACCCCTCACCGCTGCGCTGATCGCCATCGGCTGCGTTAACCCGGCCTTGGCCGTCATGGTGGTGCCGGTCGTGACCTGGCTGGGTGGCACCGGCGACTGGGGTGACGCCACCAAGTGGTCGCCAGGAAGGGTGCCCGGCGCAGGTGATTTTGCCGTCATCAATGCTGGAACATCGACCCTTTCTTTTGCTGCGGTGGTTAATGGGCTTTCGCTTGATGGTGGGGCGCTGGCGGGTACGGGCAACTTGACACTGTCCGGTGGCTCCACCTGGACGGCGGGCGCGCAGACCGGCACCGGCACCACCCAGTTCAATGGTAACCTCAACATCTCCGGCGACAACAACAAATTCATCGGCGGTGTCCGGGTGATCAACACCGCCGGCACCACCGCCTGGGGCGGCAACACGTTCGGCAGCAATAGTGCCAACCTTATTCTCAACAGCGGCAGCGGCGGCACGATCAATAACACCGGCACCTGGAACGACACCAATGCCTTCGCTGCCTATATCGGCGGCGGCATCGCCTTCAACAACGGCGGCACCTACAACAAGCAGGGCAACACGGTCACCACCCTGAACGGCCCCTTCAACAACAGCGCCACCGGCACCGTCAACGTCAATGCCGGTACACTCAGCCTGACTGGCGGCGGCACCAGCACCGGCAGTTTCGCCATGGACAGTGGCAGCACCATGCAATTCGGCGGCGGTACACACAATCTGAACGGCGTCATCACTACCGGCACGGGCCGCATCCGGATCTCCAACGCCGACGTCTTTCTGAGCGGTACCACTACCCATGCGGGCGAGACGCTCCTCGAAAGAGGTTCTTTCATCGTCAATGACAACTTCAACACCGCCACATTCAACCAGTCAGGCGGCCATCTGGCGGGCAGGGGCACTATCACCATCGCGGGTGACGCCACTTGGAGCGGCGGCAAACAGGTCAATCTTGGCACTACCCGGTTCAACGGAAATCTGGCGATCACCGGCAACGGGGATAAGTACATCGAAGGCTACCGGGTGGTCAACACCGCTGGCGTCACCACCTGGGGCGGCAACACCGCACACAGCAGCAACGTTATCAGGGGCGACGGCACCACGGTGATCATCAACACCGGGGTCTGGAACGACACCAACACCTTTGACAACCTCATCGCCAACCTAAACTTCAACAACGCCGGCACCTACAACAAACAGGGCAACACCGTCACCACCATCGTTGGCGGCTCTTTCAATAACACCGGCACCGTAAATGTCAATGCGGGTATGCTCTATAACATCAGCAACTTCGCCAACGCGGGCGTAATCAACGTTGACGCAGGCGCCATTTTCGGGGTGAACGGCACGACCTTCGGCAACACGGAGACCGGCGTGATCGGCGGTAACGGTAGTGTGTTCGCACAAACCACCGCCCTAAGCAACAGCGGCGACATTAACCCTGGTAACTCCATTGGTAATCTCACCATCGACGGCGATCTGAGGCAGGCATTAACGGGTACGCTGAACTTCGAGCTGACCAGCCTGGCCAGCTTCGATCTGTTGACGGTAACGGATGACGTAACATTGAGCGGCGAAATCGCCGTGTGGAATTTGGGTTATACACCGATCATCGGCGATAGTTTCAAGGTGATGACCTTTGACGACCGGGCTGGAACGACGTTCAACAGCCTCAGCGTCAACGGTTTCGGTGCGGGCGTGGCCTTCAATGTGCTCTATAATCCCCGCGACGTGACCTTGCAGGTGACGGCGGTGCCGGAGGCTCAAACCTGGGTGATGCTGCTGGCGGGGCTGGGTTTGGTGGGCTTCGCGGTGCGGCGGCGTAATGTGCTGGTTGCCCAGGGGCTACCCGTTCCGGCGTAGGGTGCGCCGTCCCCATGAAGGGGATAATATGCCCTTCATGGGGGTGATGTGCGCACCATGGGTGATCCGGACGGGTGCATCTGTAGGTTGGGTCAAGGAGCGCAAGCTCCGGACCCAACGAATCATAGCCTGGAGTAATGTTGGGTCCGCTTCGCTTCGACTGCATGGATGCAGGAGGTAGGGCAACGCATGGAGCGGTTGCCGAGACCCAACCTACAGAAGACTACAGACGCACCGGCTCAAGACCCCGCCAGCAGCTCCTCCACCGCCCCAACAGCCACGCGCCGCATCGGGCGCCCATCGGCTGGGCTGCGCGGCGCCTGGCGGATGCCGTCCACGGGGAACACCGCCAGCTCAATCGCCACATCCTGCGCCACGAAACGGTAGATGGGATAGCTGGCCGGGCTGCCATCCATCAAGGTGATGTGCTTGTCCGCAAGCTCATGCGGAATATGTTTATGCGCCAAGAATAATCCCACTTCCTCGGGGGCATCCGTGAATACATGCAGATTGATGCCGCTATGTTCGGTGGCGGTGCCGCTCAATACCGGGCCGACGAGGCGCGGATTAAACTGCTCCACAAAGCGCATCGCCTGCACGGCGGTCTGGCGCAATTGCTTGAGTTTGGCAGGTTGCGTATCGGATTTGAAAAGACGCAGGTATTCCTCCAGCGCCTGTTCGATCTCGTCATTGCGCGGCAGATTGCGCGTGTCGGCGGCGCCGAGGCGGGCGGCCGCCTTGCGCTTGGCCGCGCCATAGTCGTCGACACCCTCTTCGGCCATGATGCGCGCGGCCTCCATGGTCAGACGCTGGCGCATGCGCGTGTCGGCGGCATTGCTGGCGCGAGAAGTCATCAGAACAATTGCTCGGGAGCCGCAGCGCCGCCTTCCGCACCGCCATCAAGTATCGCAGGTTGCGCTTCACCCTCGGCGGGCACGCCATTTTCAGGGAAAGTCTCAAAAATCGCGTTCGGATCATTCGCGCCGGCAAGCAGGCCGGTAGTGGGATTGATGCGCACCGTCACCAGGCCCGTAGGCTGTTCGGGCTGGCGGTCAGGTACGCCATTGAGCGCCGTCGCCATGAAGCTCATCCACATCGGCAGCGCGGCAGAGCCGCCCGTTTCTTGTCCTCCCATCGGCGTGGGGGTGTCGAACCCCAGCCAGCTAACAGCCACTATGCCGGAATTATATCCGGCGAACCAGGTGTCGCGTTGTTCGTTGGTGGTGCCGGTTTTTCCCGCCAGATCCTGACGGCCAAGCTGCATCGCGCGCTTGGCGGTGCCGCGACGAATCACATCCTGCATCATGGAGGTCATGAGATAGACATTCTGTTCTGAAATGACGCGCGGCGCGGCGGTGGCGTCCGTGCAGGTGGGGCACACCCTGGCGGGCTTGGCCTGCATAAGCACCGCGCCTTTTATGTCCTCGATGCGCTCGATGTAGTAGGGCTGTACCCGGTAACCGCCATTGGCAAATACGGTGTAAGCACGGGCCAGATCGAGCGGTGTGACGCTCATGCTGCCCAGCGCCAACGACAGGTTGCGCGGCCAGTTCTGGGTCTGAAAACCGAAGCGGGAAACATGGTTGAGCGCGGTTTCAAGGCCCACCGCCTGCAGCAGGCGTATAGAGACCAGATTGCGCGATAACACCAGCGCCTCGCGCAAGCGCATGGGGCCAAGAAACTCTTCGTTATAATTTTGCGGGCGCCAGGCATTGGGATCGCTGGAATCGCCAAACATCAGCGGGGCGTCATTGATCAGGCTGGCGGGGGTATAGCCATGTTCCAGCGCCGCAGAGTAGAGAAAGGGCTTAAAACTGGAGCCGGGCTGGCGGGTGGCTTGCGTGACACGGTTGAATTTGCTGCGCGCGAAATCAAAGCCGCCCGCCAGGGAGACTATCGCGCCATCATCCGGTTTGATCGCAACCATCGCCCCTTCGATCTTGGGAATCTGTGCCAAGCGCCATTGGCCGCCCTGTACGGGTTGCAAACGCACCACATCCCCTGCGCGGAACATCGCTGCACTGCCGGAAGACCGTGTCGAAGCACGGTAACCCTGCGCCCAGGACAAACCTGCCCAAGGTATCTGAACCCTTCTGCCGTCGGCAAGCGCAACTGAAATAGCTTGCGCTTGCACCCCGATCACCACGCCGGGCGGCAGGCCACCCGTGGTCGGCAAACCTTCCAGCGCTTTGCGCCACTCCTGCGCCCCTGCGGATGCAGGCAGATTGACGTGACGTTCCGGCCCACGGTAACCATGCCGCCCATCATAGGCCAGCACGGCGCCGCGCAACGCTGCTGTAGCGGCCCGCTGGAGGCGGGAGTCCAGCGTTGTATAGACTTTCATGCCGGAGGTGTATGCCGCCTCGCCATAGCGTTCAACTACTGCGGCACGCACCATTTCGGCGATATCCGGCGCCTCAACCTCGGGGGCCAGTGCGTGCAAAGACGCCCGGTCCGGCTCGGAGAGAGACGCCTGAAATACGTCATCGGTAATGTGTCCCAATTCGTGCAAACGCCGCAACACATAATTCCTGCGCTCCAATGCGCGGGCTGGGGCGACGATAGGATTGAATCGGGAAGGCGCTTTGGGCAGACCGGCGATCATCGCCATCTGCGCCACACTGAGATGCTTGAGATCCGTGCCGTAATAGACCTGCGCCGCAGCACCAAGCCCGTAGGCGCGATTGCCCAGATAAATTTTGTTC
>CAMTYI010000082.1:0-2127 GCA_947085925.1 uncultured Gammaproteobacteria bacterium | reverse complement strand
GCACCAGTAACGCAGTCGATGAATTTCTTTCCATGTCTATCAACAGCAATCCATATCCAGCAATAGTTTTTTTGACCCAACATAACTGTGCATTTCGTCAATCTCTACTACCTTCAGCACATGATCACTTTTGAGTGCTTCCACTTTCTCTCCAAACCCTCTGATCCAGCCGTACACCGCCACATGACTGAAATCCAAGAGTCTTCCTATCGAACGGAAGCCAAGACCCTCAAGATAAAGCATCAGCGCCTGGCCCTTCTCAAAAACCACAATGTACCATAGCTATACTTTACTAACAATGCCTACGGTGGGAAGGTGCGGTCCACGAAAAACACGAAAGGCACGAAAAAACTTCGCGGCACAATCCGTTGTGCCGCTTTTTCGGATAGCAAACGAAGTTGACTGGCAAATCCAAGCGCATTCTTTCGCAAAAGATTTCCCCCCATTTTTCGTGCCTTTCGTGTTTTTCGTGGACAATGTGTAACATCACTTACATATTAGCAATAACTGCCTCGCCAAACCCGGAACAGCTCACCTGCGTTGCCTCCGGCATCAATCGGGCCAGATCGTGGGTTACGGTATGGCTGGCAATGGCACCTGCAACGCCCTTGGTAATAAGATCCGCCGCCTCACACCAGCCCATGTGCCGCAGCATCATCTCTGCGGAGAGGATCACGGAGCTGGGGTTGACATCGTTCTTGCCGGCGTGTTTAGCGGCGGTGCCGTGCGTTGCCTCAAACATCGCCACGGAATCAGACAGATTGGCGCCGGGAGCAATGCCGATTCCGCCCACCTGCGCGGCCAGCGCATCGGAAATGTAATCACCATTGAGGTTGAGCGTGGCGATTACGCTGAAATCTTCGGGACGCAACAGGATCTCCTGGAGGAAAGCATCGGCGATAATGTCTTTGATTAGAATCTCAGCGCCGGTTTTCGGATTTTTCATGGAACACCACGGCCCGTTGCCGATCTCCTGCGCCCCGAACTCGACTTTGGCCAGATCATAACCCCAGTTCTTGAACCCGCCCTCGGTGAACTTCATGATGTTGCCCTTATGCACCAGCGTCACGGAGTCACGCTCATTGTCGATGGCATACTGTAACGCCTTGCGCACCAGGCGCTCTGTGCCCTCGCGCGACACCGGCTTGATGCCGATGGCGGAACTGTCGGGGAAGCGGATTTTTGTCACGCCCATCTCGTTGCGCAGAAAATCAATCACCTTCTGCACCTCGGGCGTACCCGCCGCCCACTCGATACCGGCATAAATATCCTCGGAGTTTTCGCGGAAGATCACCATATCCACCTTCTCCGGCGCCTTCACGGGGCTGGGAGTGCCGGTGAAATAACGCACCGGGCGCAGGCAGATATACAGATCCAGCGCCTGACGCAAGGCGACATTCAAGGAGCGGATACCGCCGCCCACTGGTGTCGCCAGCGGCCCCTTGATGGAGACGGGATACTCACGCAGCGCCTGCATGGTTTCCTCCGGCAGATAAACATCCTTGCCGTAGACCTGCGTCGCCTTGTCCCCGGCATATACCTCCATCCATGCGATGGATTTGGCTCCTTTATAGGCCTTATCTACCGCCGCATTGACCACTGTGCACATGACCGGCGTGACATCCACGCCGATGCCGTCCCCTTCGATGAACGGGATGATCGGGCAAGACGGGACATTCAGCGAAAAATCCGGATTGACGGTAATCCGCTCGCCATTAGCGGGGGTGGTTATCTTATCGTAGGTCATACACACTCCATCAGATCAAAAAACAAACACGGCAAATCAGCTTATATTTTGAAACATTTTAACAATTTCACGCCCTCGCCGCACTGGTAAATCGGGTATATTCACAAAATGGTAAAAATCATCCTGTTTAATAAGCCCTATGATGTCCTGACGCAGTTCACCGATAAGGAAGGGCGCAAGACGCTGGCGGATTATATTGACGTGCCGGGCATCTATCCCGCCGGACGGCTGGACCGTGACAGCGAGGGCCTGTTGATACTGACAAATGACGGCGAGCTGCAGCACCGCATCTCAGACCCGCGCCATAAAATGGAAAAGACCTATTGGGTACAGGTGGAAGGCGTTCCTGATATCGAGGCTCTGGTTACCCTGGAGCGCGG
>CAMTYI010000081.1:0-2344 GCA_947085925.1 uncultured Gammaproteobacteria bacterium | reverse complement strand
TGCGGGTGCTGGTGGGCAGCCTGCTGATGGGCACGTTCCTCTCACCCACCTTCATGCTGAGCCTGAGCGGCGCGTTGGCCAGCATCGTTACGCTCGGGCTGGCCTGCCAGCTATCAAAGTGGTTGCCGGGACGTGGCTTTGGGCCGATCGGTTACAGTGTGCTGGCTGCCATGGCGCATATGGCGGGGCAATTCTACGCTGCTTACATGTTATTCATTCCGCATCCAGGGCTGCTTCATCTCCTGCCAATGCTGATGACGGCATCGGTGATCTTTGGCATAGTGAGCGGTATGATAGTCCATATGACGCTGAGCAGGATCCGCAACTAACCTCATGACTGCCGTGTACCCGAATTCGCCCATCACATCGACTGACCGTCTCGGCCTGACGCTGTTTTTTGCTATTGTTATTCACTCTCTGATCATTCTTGGTATCTCGTTCAGTCAGGAGATTGCCAAAAACAAATCGGAGAGCACACCCACGCTGGAAATCATCCTGGCGCACACGCCCACCAAAACAAAGGTAGAAAACCCTGATTTCCTGGCACAGGCGCACCAGGAAGGCGGCGGCACGAGCGAGGCCAAACACCGCCCGACTGCCCCTCCTCCCTCGCCGCTACCGGCCCTTGTCACGGGCAACGCGCCGGTGAACCAGGCGCCAGCGGCTATTCAGGCCACCGTTACGCCTCAAGCCCCTCAAATAACCACCCAGCGCAACCCTGAGCAGCAAACCGAGCCTGCTGATGAGCCATCACCCACCCCTCAATCAACCTCCAGCGCCGCAGAACTGGTGATGCGCAGCCGGGAAATCGCCCGGCTGGAGGCTGAGCTCAGCGAATCCGTCCAGGCCTATGCGCGCCGCCCCAAACATCGTTTCATCTCGGCCAGGACGGCGCAGTACCGCGATGCCGCTTATCTGGCGGCGTGGCAAGCAAAGATCGAGTCCATTGGCACCCTCAACTACCCTGAGGAAGCCCGGCGCCGCAACATATCCGGCGAGCTGCTGCTGGATGTTGCCTTGAACCCGGATGGCACACTGAACGCCATTACGCTACGCCGCTCCTCCGGCCACAAGGCGCTGGACGACGCCGCCAAACGTATTGTCCAGCTTGCCTCGCCCTTCAGCCCGTTCCCTGATGGGATGCGCAAGGATACCGATGTCCTGCATATCACGCGTACCTGGCAATTCCAGGGCAATCGGCTGGAAACGGGGCAATAATTTCCTGCGCGCCCACCTTGTCACTTGCCACCTTTGTAGCTGATACTAGCCACATGACCGAATCCATCTCATTGACTAACCAGTTCCTGATCGCCATGCCTGCGTTGGCGGACCCGAACTTTTTCCACAGCGTCACCTACATCTGTGAACATACCCCTGAAGGGGCGCTGGGCATTGTCATCAATCACCCGCTGGATATCAAGCTCAGTGACGTGCTTCAGCATATGGGCATCGAAGCCGCCACACCCGCCATCGCCAGTCTGCCGGTGTTCATGGGCGGGCCGATGCAACGTGAACGGGGCTTTGTTATTCACCGGCCCACGGGCGAGTGGGACAGCGCATTGAAAGTATCGGACATTGGCGTTGCCAGTTCGCGCGACATCCTGGAGGCGATTGCGCGG
This sequence comes from uncultured Gammaproteobacteria bacterium, assembly GCA_947085925.1. Lineage (GTDB taxonomy): Bacteria > Pseudomonadota > Gammaproteobacteria > Ga007554 > LNEJ01. The sequence goes on along the minus strand of CAMTYI010000081.1, from coordinate 725 downwards.
GGAGACGGACCGGAACAATCGCTGATAGCGCTAGGCTATGCCGGATGGGGTCCGGGGCAACTGGAGAAGGAGCTGGCGGATAACGCCTGGCTGAACGGTCCGGCTGATGCCACTATTCTGTTCAATATCCCCAGCGAACAACGCTGGCAGGCTGCGGCGGCGCTGTCGGGTATAGATCTGAATAGGCTCTCCGGTGATGTTGGACATGCATGAGGAGCAGGCCTCTGCACGCGCAAAATCAAACGGTTGTTTTTGTGCTGCACATCCCTATATCACGATGTTCCTGAGTTCCTCAGGGACATCTACACATATTTTCTGAAATGCCGCCCAGACAACCCCGGACATTTCTTGGCTTTGACTTCGGCATGAAACGCATCGGTGTGGCAACCGGACAGGATCTGACCTTTACAACCACCTCACTGGAAGTCTTGCCTGCCACCGATGGCAAGCCGGACTGGGACCTTATCTCACGCCTGATCGACACATGGCGCCCGGATGCGTTGATTGTCGGCATCCCACTGAGCATGGGCGGCGGCGAAAACGACATGACGCACGCCGCGCGCCGCTTTGGCAATCGGTTGCGGGAGCGTTATCATTTGCCTGTGTACCTGATCGACGAGCGCTTATCTTCAAGGGAGGCTGAACAGCTTCTGGCTACGCCGGGCAAACGGCGCTCAAAAACCGGTAAACAAAGAGTGGATGCGGTGGCCGCACAGGTCATCCTG
>CAMTYI010000080.1:0-14031 GCA_947085925.1 uncultured Gammaproteobacteria bacterium | reverse complement strand
TGGTATCGTTGCTCGCTGGTGAGCTGCGTGTAGTTCCTCATTGGTGCTCCTTTTACTTGGTCGTTTAAGTGGCTCCGATGTTAACGCAGCTCGCCACCTAAATTCTCTTACAAAAGTTGCACTTCAGAGTTGAATCCGCCATTGATTAATTTTTTTCATAAAAATAATCATCGGTTACAGAAATGACTAACTTAAGTTTCGGGGTTCAACAACTCGAATGAATGTGACTCAACCCATTGAATCCGCAAAATATTATCCAAGGAGATTTCCAATGATATTCCGAACCAAATCCACATCCTTTATCATCACACTTTTTGTCGGGCTTTTTCTATCCCTATCTGGTTGCGCGACGACCGGCTCAGATCGAGCTGAAAAGGCCACTGCTAAGATGGAGGTCATCGACGGCGAGATAAAACAAGCCCTTGTGCAAATCGATGCGACTGGAGCCTCTCTGGAAAACCTCATTAAGCCAGGACAGGCTGATATGAAAGCGGCTTTCGAAGCTTATTCAGACAACGTTACCAAGATGGAACGCGTGGGGGGAAAGTTGATCAAGCACACCGATGAGATGAGCGCTCGGGGTCAGGACTACTTCGACGAATGGAAGAAGCAGGGTAACACTTACACCAATCCGCAGATTCGGGAGCTCAGTGAACAGCGTCGTGCCGACTTGAATGCAGTATTTAGAAAGATATCTGAGTCTAGCATCGGCGTGAAAGGCTCGTTCATTTCCTATATAAACAATATCAAAGAAATTCGGTTGTTCCTCTCTACCGACCTCACTGGCAAAGGAGTCACATCCATTACCCCGATTGCTCAGAAGGCGATAAGTGACGGTGCCAATTTGAAGAATGCAATTAGTCCGGTGTTATCTGCCCTCGACGCTGCCAGGAGCGAAATGGCTCAAGGTGGTGCTAAATAAGAGGAGGCCACCGCAGAGAATTCGTCGATCGATTTGCGAGAGTCGATCGGCGTGCGGAAGACAGCCTTTGTGGTATTCAGCCACATCTGTTCCCTCCGGCTAGTACCGTCGCAAACTTATAACAGTGGAGGGTAGGGAAATGCTCGAGACTATTGCAATCGTCTTACTTGTTCTATGGCTATTTGGCTTGGTCACCTCGTACACCATGGGCGGATTCCTTCATATTCTTTTTGTCATCGCTATTGTGGTGATTCTGGTTCGTATTATTCAAGGTCGTCGTGTCGTGTAGTGGGCGCGGATTAACTCTATACAGCTGGGCAGTGGGTGTGGCCCGGCTGTATGCAGTCTCGATTGTGGTAAACGTGATGATGGTAGGCGGCGTGACGAAGACCATTAGCTTTAAATTAATTTCAGGAGGAAGTGAGTCATGGCGAAAAAAATACTGGTGATAGCATTGATGGTAGGGATATTAGGTGCCGTTACGGGGTGCAATACCATGGCGGGTGCAGGCAAAGATATCGAACGCGGCGGCGAAAAGGTTCATGATGCGGCTAAAGATGTCCAAAAGAAAATGTAACGTTTAATTGGACGTCCGACAATCACCTCTCTATGTGCGCTACCAGACAGAGATTATCAATATTTTTCTACAAAATGTGCTAACTCTCTCCAAAGATGCGTGTAATTGCGGTTGCGCATAGATGCTTAATAGCATTGCGAAATCTCGCGGGCATTGGTGCAGAGAAATACAGGGCTGAAGTTACATCAGCCTCCGATAGTTAATCAAGCGAGGGAATAAAAATGAATTGGGATCGTATCGAAGGAAATTGGAAGCAACTCAAAGGCAATGTCAAAGAGCAATGGGGCAAGCTTACTGACGATGAGATTGATGTAATTGCGGGTAAACGTGACCAACTCGCTGGCAAAATACAGGAAACCTACGGCCTGTCGAAGGATGAGGCTGAGAAGCAACTCGCCTTGTGGCAGGATCGTATAAACGAAAAAAATAATTACCCCAAGTGATGTAATATGGGCACCAATAGGTGCCCATTATCCATTACATCTAAATATCTTTCACATATCTGCGAATGTATGTGTGTATGCGAATATTCCAGTAGTGAAAAGAATGATCAGATCTTTTAAACCTACAAAGTAAAGCAAGGGAGCACGGCATGACTACTGAAACACAAGTTGCAAGGGATAGGCTGGTAGAGGATTTTAAGGCGGTCATACATGACGCAGAAGAGCTGCTCAAGGCCACCTCCGATCAGACTGGAGATAAAATTGGTGCGGTACGCGCGCGAGCTGAGGCAAGTTTACGGGAAGCGCGGCGCAAGCTTGGTGAAATGGAGAGCAACTTGGTGGGTCGAACCAAGGCTGCGGCCAAAGCGACTGATCAGCTTGTCCATGAAAACCCCTGGCAGTCGGTTGCCCTTGCTACGGCAGTGGGCTTCCTGCTCGGTATGCTGACCAGTCGGCACTAAGCACGTGGTGAATGCCGACGCAGGTGCGACGGAACCGACGCCCGGCCTGCTGGTTTCGTTGCGGCGGTTGCTGAAAACTTTTACCGAGATATTGCATACCCGGGTTGATATCCTTTCCACTGAATTGGAAGAGGAGATTTGTAGGGTACAGCAACTGCTCGTATACGGATTGGTGTCGGTATTTTTTCTCGGATTAGGCCTGGTGCTTGTAACCTTGTTCATTGTAATGGCCTCCTGGGAAACAAACCGGCTATATGTTCTGGCCTGTCTCGCAGTCTCTTATTTAGGCATCGGCGCCATAACCGCACTGGTGGTCCGACACAAGGTCCGGACTCGGTCACGGTTGTTTTCGACCACGCTGTCTGAGCTGAACAAGGATCGTCAAAGCTTGGGATCCCGGCCATGAATGCGCGCGTCGAATATCTAAGGCGACGGCGCGAGTTGCTGGTATCGCAGGCCGCGGCCCAGCGCAGCGAGGTGTCTTTTGTCGCGTTGCACCTGCAAAAACGTTTGCGTCTGGTGGATACGGGGTTCGCTATCGTTCAGACGATGCACATGCATCCAATACTAGCGGTTGCGAGCGCCACACTGCTGTTGCCCACACCTCGGAACAAGCTGTTGTTCTGGCCCAGCCGGCTATTCACTGCCTGGGAATTGTTTGGCTTGGTGCGCAAGCAATGGCATGCTGTCAGGCATGCGAACACCTAGCAGTGGTGAGCATACTGCTTGGAGGTCGACAGCCCAAAAGTTGAGCATGCGTAGTGTGCGAAAATAATAGTAATACGCATATCGAATATTACTGTTTACGTCACAGCGGCCCATTCTCATGCGACCGGCAATTCGCTAGTCGCAAAGTAAATTAAAGGGCGTACGATACAGTACAGATCTCGAATACTATGTGCTTGCGCAGTAGCTGTAGAGGCAGCTAGGCCTGACAACCGATATTCCTCAAATCCGACAGATTGATCGCGCCATCCGGAAATCGATCAGTCCGCAAAGGAATGTGTCTCCAAATGAAAGCCAGCGACATTCGTTTCATCCACTATTTTCACCAGTTGCGGGCGCACTTGCGCGACGGCAGTATTACTCTCTCACACTCCTTTGATGAGCCCCCGTTGCGTTCGGAGTTGTTCAGCGCCGATCAGATGGAACAGTATGGCAAGCGTCTCGCGGCCATGCACAAGTTGACGCAGGAACGTCCGCAGGATCAGCTTCTGAGGCGCTTGGCGGCGAATGAAGCGGTCTTGGTCGGCGTCTGCAGCCAGCTCACAGCGGCGGTAAAAGCGAATCAGCAGATTACGCCGGCCAGCGAATGGCTGCTCGATAATTTCTATCTGATCGAAGAGCAGATCCGTACCGCCAAGCGCCACTTGCCCAAGGGGTACAACCGGGAATTGCCGCGTTTGTTGAGCGGCCCTTCGGCCGGATTGCCGCGTGTGTACGATATCGCGCTGGAGATCATCTCACACGGCGATGGACGCGTGTACCCGGAAAGCCTGAGCCGTTTCATCACGGCCTATCAGACGGTCAGCGTGCTTAAGTTGGGCGAGTTATGGGCCATCCCCATCATGCTGCGGCTAGCATTAATCGAAAATCTGCGACGCGTTGCCGTTCGCATCGCCGCAGGCCGAGTGGATTGCGACCTCGCCGCTGCATGGGCGGAGAAGATGACGGCGGTCGCGGAGAAAGACCCGAAAAGTCTGGTGCTGGTAATTGCGGACATGGCGCGCTCGCACCCGCCGATGACGACCCCCTTCGTGTCGGAATTTACACGCCGGCTGCAAGGACAAAGCCTCGCCTTGGCATTGCCTCTGACCTGGATTGAGCAAGTGCTTGCTGAGTCGGGTCTGACCATCGAGCAGTTGGTACGGTCAGGAAACCAGCAGCAGGCAGCCGACCAAGTTTCAATTAGCAACAGCATCGGTAGTCTACGCTTTCTGGGGGGAATGGATTGGCGCGAGTTCGTCGAAACGATGAGTATCGTCGAACAAACACTACGCGAAGACCCGCACGGCGCCTACGGTGAGATGGATTTTGCTACCCGTGATCGTTATCGTCATGCGATTGAGAAGGTTGCGAAAACCAGCCACCTTTCCGAAGTCGAAGTCGCGCGCAGTGCGATCCAGCTCGCGCAGATGGCTCAGGCGGCTAAGGCTACGCAGTCGGGTGGCGGCGAACACACGGCACATGTCGGCTTCTATCTGATCGGCCCGGGTTTGCGCGCACTCGAAACCCGGGCACAGGTGCGGCCTTCCCTTGCCGAAACGCTCACGAAAATTGGCTCCCGACGCCCATTGGGCCTGTATCTCGGCGCGATCACGCTACTGACGCTGCTGTTTAGCGTGAGCCTGCTGTCGATGGCGCAGGCCAGCGGAGTGCCGTATTGGACGCTCGTGTTGATGGGTGTCCTGGCACTGCTGTCCACCAGTCAGTTGGCGCTGGCCCTGGTGAATTGGCTGGCGACCTTGTTGGCGCGCCCGCATCTGCTGCCGCGCATGGATTTCTCCACCGGCATTCCGGTGCAATCACGTACGCTGGTGGTGGTGCCGACGATGCTCACCGACTCGCAGAATGTCGACGATCTGATTGAGGCGCTGGAAGTGCGCTTCCTGGCGAATCGGGACAACAATCTGTATTTTGGCCTGTTGACCGATTTTCGAGACGCGCATGAAGAAACGCTTATTGAGGACGAGCCGCTGTTGCGGCTGGCAGCAGCGCGCATCGAGGCGCTGAACATAAAATACAGCGCTGCGGATAATGACATTTTTTTTCTTTTTCATCGCCCGCGTCGTTGGAATCCGCAAGCACGGATCTGGATGGGCTACGAACGTAAGCGTGGCAAACTTTCGGACTTGAATGCATTGCTGCGCAACGATGCTGACGAACGCTTTTCACGCATTGCCGGTGATATAACTTGCCTCGCGAACGTAAAGTATGTCATCACTCTGGACACGGATACACAGCTTCCGCGTGACGTCGCACGGCAGTTGGTGGGGGCCATGGCGCATCCGCTGAATCGTGCGCGCTACGACTCAACACGGCAACGGGTCTGCGCGGGCTACGGCATCCTTCAGCCACGTGTCAGCGTGAGCCTGGAAGGGGCCAACCGCTCGCGCTATGCGCGATTGCATGGCCTCGACTCCGGCATCGACCCCTATACCCGCGCCGTCTCCGACGTCTATCAAGATGTGTTCGATGAAGGTTCGTTCATCGGCAAGGGGATCTATGAGGTCGACACGTTCGAGAAAGTATTGAATGGACGCTTTCCCGAGAACCGGATTCTCAGCCACGACTTATTGGAAGGGTGCTACGCTCGCGCCGGCCTATTGAGCGATGTGCATTTGTATGAGGATTATCCCGCGCACTACAGCGCGGATGTGAGCCGCCGTCATCGCTGGATACGCGGCGACTGGCAGTTGCTGGGGTGGTTGTTGTCGCGCGTTCCCGTATCGGGCACACGTCGGCAAAAGAACCTGTTGTCATGGTTGTCGCAATGGAAACTCATCGACAACCTGCGGCGCAGTCTCGTGCCGATGGCATTGACGCTGCTGTTGCTGCTGGGCTGGACCCTGCTTGCATCGCCTTGGCTTTGGACTTTGGCGGTGATCGGCATCATCCTGGTTCCACCTTTGCTCGCCTCTGTTGTGGAAATATTTAACAAGCCGCGCGAGGTGCTGTTCAGGCAACATCTTGCCGCTTCATTCGATACCACCCTGCAACGCTTGACGCAAGCGGCCTTTACCCTGGCGTGCCTACCCTATGAGGCCTATTTCAGCCTGGATGCGATCGTACGCACGGTAGTGCGCATGTTGTTCACGCACAGACGGCTGCTCGAATGGAATCCTTCGGGCGAAGCGGCGCGTAACTGCCGCACGGACTTCGCCGCCACGTTGCGCACAATGTGGATCGCGCCGCTGATCGCCATTACTGCAACGCTCTATCTCCTGCTGTTTAAGCCCGCAGTGCTCGCCATCGCGGCGCCTATCCTGCTGCTGTGGATGGGTTCGCCCGCGCTTGTATGGTGGCTCAGTCAACCGCTGGTGAGCCGCGAAGCGCGGTTGACACTGGAGCAGATCGTCTTCCTGCGCAAGATTTCGCGCAAGACCTGGGCCTTCTTCGAGACCTTTGTCGGTCCGGAAGATCATTGGCTGCCACCGGATAACTACCAGGAGTATCGCGGCGCCTCGGTTGCGCATCGTACCTCGCCCACCAATATGGGCATGGCGCTACTTGCCAATTTAACCGCATACGACTTCGGCTATATCCCAGCCGGGCAACTCATCGAGCGCACGGCGAACTCACTGCGTACGATGCATGGCATGGAACGCCACCGTGGCCATTTTTACAACTGGTACGATACTTTATCGCTAAAACCATTGCACCCTATGTATGTTTCGACGGTGGACAGCGGAAACCTCGCGGGCCATCTGCTGACCTTGCGGCCTGGCCTACTTGCGCTTGCCGACGCTCCGATCCTGGGAGTGCAAGTGTTTGACGGACTGCACGACACGCTGGCAATTCTGGTGGAGGCTGCGGCAAGCACCCCATCGGGTCCACTCGCTCAATTGCGGGCGGATTTCGAGGCGGCTTGCACCAGTCGGTCAAGCACGCTCGCGCAAGCATGGCTGTGCCTTGACCGGCTGGCGAGACGTGCGGCGGAGTTTGCCGATAGCCTCGATGCTATCCCAAGGGCGTCTCAAAAAAGCGGCGAGCGGATGTTGGTCGCAGGAGGAGAAAACACGGTTGCGGCTGATCTTCAGCTTGGTCGTAGCCAAAGTGGACTTTACACAGCAGTCGATGAGGATTCCACGCACCACCCGACCTTGGATCACGCCAGCGCAGTGCGCTCTGAGACGGTGTCCGAGAGCGATGCGCATTGGTGGGCCCGGACGCTGGCCCGGCAATGTCGCGCTGCCCTTGATGAGTTGACGTTTCTCGCACCGTGGCTAGTGCTGCCGGCTGCGCCGAGTGAGCTCGGCGACTTCCCCACTATCGGTGCAATCCCCACGCTATGCCAATTGGCAAGACACGAAGAGGAAGTGCTGCCGGTCATTGAGCAACGGCTCCTTGCGGGTGCTGCGACGCCTGCAGAACGCGAGTGGCTGCATGAGTTTCGACGTTGCATCATAGACGCCGGCCACCGCGCCACGGCGCGGATAGCGGATATCGAACGGCTGGCCCTGCAAGCCAGCGAGTTTGCGTGCATGGAGTATGGCTTCTTGTACGACAAGGCGTCGCGTCTCTTGGCGATTGGTTACAACGTGGATGAGCTGCGACGCGACTCAAGCTATTACGATCTGTTGGCTTCGGAAGCAAGATTGATCAATTTCGTCGCGATTGCGCAGGGACAAGTGCCACAAGAGAGCTGGTTTGCCTTGGGGCGGCTGCTCACGAACGCCGGTGGCGAACCGATTCTTTTGTCGTGGAGCGGTTCGATGTTCGAGTACCTGATGCCGCTGCTGGTGATGCCGACCTATGATAACACGCTGCTCGATCAGACCTATAAGGCGGCGGTGGAGCGGCAGATCGAGTATGGGCGGCAGCGCGGCGTACCGTGGGGCATGTCGGAATCCGGTTACAACCTGGTCGATGCCCATCTCAACTACCAATACCGCGCCTTTGGCGTGCCTGGCCTGGGGCTCAAACGCGGACTCGCGGATGACTTGGTAATTGCGCCGTATGCCTCGGTGCTGGCCTTGATGGTGGCGCCCGAGGCGGCGTGCCTGAATCTGCAGCGACTCGCCACGGCAGGGCTGGAAGGAAAATTCGGCTTGTATGAAGCCATCGATTACACGCCATCTCGTCAACGACGCGGGGAATCTAGCGTGGTGGTGCGTTCCTACATGGCGCATCACCAGGGGATGAGCCTGCTCTCCCTGGCCTATCTGCTGCTGGATCGTCCGATGCAGAAACGCTTCGAGTCGGACCCGCTGTTCCAGGCAACCATACTCCTGCTACAAGAGCGGATTCCCAAGGCCACGGCGCTCTTTCCGCGCACGGCCCAGCTCTCCGACATTCGGCCGACATCCGGTGCTCAGGAAGCGTCGATTCGCGTTTTCAATAGCCCCGACACGCCGACACCGGAAGTACAATTGTTGTCCAACGGCCGCTACCACGTAATGGTCACCAACGCCGGCGGCGGCTATAGCCGCTGGAAAGATCTTGCTGTCACGCGATGGCGCGAAGACACGACGTGTGATCACTGGGGCACGTTCTGTTATCTGCGCGACGAAAGCAGCGGAGAAGTCTGGTCTACTGCGTATCAGCCGACACTGAAACAGCCTCAGCATTATGAAGCGATTTTTTCCGAGGGGCGCGCCGAATTTCGCCGCCGGGATTTGGTTGGCGATGGTGATTTCGAGACGCATACCGAGATCGTGGTGTCACCGGAAGACGATATCGAACTGCGCCGTGTCCATCTCACCAACCGCACTCGGACACGCCGCACCATCACAGTGACGAGTTACGCAGAAGTGGTGCTTGCCGTACCTGCTACGGACGCACTGCACCCGGCTTTCAGCAATCTGTTTGTGCAGACCGAGATCATCGAGCAATGTCAGGCGATACTTTGCACGCGCCGACCGCGCTCGCGCAGCGAGCAAGTGCCGTGGATGTTACACCTGATGGCGGTGCATGGGGCGGACATCGATGAAATTTCCTATGAAACGGATCGTATGCAGTTCATTGGTCGCGGCCGCACCGCCACCGACCCGCAAGCGTTGAGCGGCGCGGCAGCGTCCCCAAGAGCGTCCTCCAGAAGACTCTCCGGCAGCCAGGGTTCGGTGCTGGATCCGGTTGTCGCTATCCGCTATGCCACCACGCTCGATCCGCAACAAACGGTCATCATCGACATGGTGACCGGCATGGCAGAAAGCCGCGACGCAGTGTTAGGCCTGGTCGAAAAATATCACGATAGACGGCTTGCGGATCGTGTTTTCGAACTGGCGTGGACGCATGCCCAAGTGGTGTTACGCCAGCTCAATGCCAGCGAGGCCGATGCGCAACTCTACGGACGCCTGGCCAATTCCGTGGTCTATGCCAACGCCTCGCTACGCGCTGACGCCGGCACTCTCATGCAGAATCGCCGTGGGCAATCCGGCTTATGGGGCTACGCCATTTCCGGCGACCTGCCCATCGTGCTGTTGCAGATTGGTGATGCGGCCAATATCGAATTGGTGCGTCAACTGGTGCAGGCGCACGCCTACTGGCGTTTAAAAGGGCTGGCGGTGGACTTGGTTATCTGGAACGAAGACAACGCCGGTTACCGGCAACTGCTCCAGGATCAGATTATCGGCTTGATTGCAGGAGGGGTCGAAGCGCATGTGATAGATCGGCCAGGCGGCATCTTCGTACGCCCCGCAGAACAGATATCGAACGAAGACCGCATTCTGTTTCAGTCGGTCGCGCGCATCATTCTCAGCGACAGCCGGGGAACGCTGGCGGAACAGATCAACCGCCGACACCTCCGGGAGGTGCGGGTGCCGCGCTTGCAGCCGACCCGCAGCCATCGCGCCGAAGCCCAGGCCGGTCCCGAGCCGATGCGCGATCTCATCCTGCACAATGGGCTGGGCGGGTTCACGCCGGACGGGCACGAGTACGTCATTACTACCACGGCCGCGCAAGTGACGCCCGCGCCGTGGGTGAATGTGTTAGCGAACGCGCATTTTGGCACCGTCATTTCCGAGAACGGCCTGGCCTATACCTGGAGCGAGAACGCGCATGAGTTCCGTCTCACGCCCTGGAACAACGACCCGGTGTCGGATGCGAGCGGCGAAGCGTTTTATCTGCGCGATGAAGAGAGCGGCCATTTCTGGTCGCCCACGCCGCTGCCCAGTCGCGGCGCGAATGCGTATGTCAGCCGGCACGGGTTCGGCTACAGCGTGTTCGAACATAACGAAGGGGGCATCGTCTCCGAGTTGTGGGTGTATGTGGCGCTGGATGCGGCGGTCAAGTTCTCGGTGTTGAAAGTGCGCAACGCCTCAGGCCGGCAGCGGCGGCTCTCCGCGACCGGCTACGTGGAATGGGTGCTGGGCGATTTGCGGTCGAAATCGACTATGCACGTGACGACTGAAGAGGATTCCGACAGCGGCGCGCTGTTCGCGCGCAACCCTTACAACACGGGATTCGCCGACCGCATTGCGTTCTTCGATGTGGATGACACAATCCGCACGATCAGCTGCGACCGCGCTGAATTCATCGGCCGTAACGGTTCGCTCAAAAATCCGGCGGCGATGGGCCGCACGCGACTTTCCGGTAAGGTGGGGGCGGCATTGGATCCTTGCGCTGCGATCCAGGTGAGCTTCGATTTGGCCGATGGGCAAGAACGCGAGATCGTCTTCCGGTTGGGTCAAGCCGGAAGACGCGGCGCCGATGACGCGCGCAAGCTGGTGCGCCGTTTCCGCGGATCGGCTACCGCCCACGCTGTGCTCGAATCGGTGTGGGAGTACTGGAACCACACCCTCGGTGCGGTGCAAGTGGAAACGCCCGACGCGTCGCTCAACGTACTGACCAACGGCTGGCTGGTGTACCAAACGCTCGCCTGCCGTCTATGGGCGCGCAGCGGCTATTATCAATCGGGCGGCGCCTTTGGTTTCCGCGATCAGTTGCAGGATGTGATGGCACTGATTCACGCCGAGCCACAACGCGTGCGCGAGCAGTTGCTGTTGTGCGCGGCGCACCAGTTTGTGGAAGGCGATGTGCAACATTGGTGGCATCCGCCGTCGAGCCGCGGCGTGCGCACCCATTGTTCCGACGATTATCTCTGGCTACCGCTGGCGGTGTGCCGCTATGTGTTTTGCACTGGCGATATCGGGGTGCTGGATGAATCCATTCCCTTCCTCGAAGGCCGTCCCGTCAACGCCGGGGAGGATTCGTATTACGATCTGCCAGGACACTCCGCCGAGTCGGTCAGCGTGTACCAGCATTGTGTGCGCGCCATCCAGCACGGCTTGCGGTTTGGCGAACATGGTCTGCCGCTGATCGGTTCCGGGGACTGGAACGATGGCATGAACCTGGTGGGCTTGCACGGCAAGGGCGAAAGCGTCTGGCTCGGTTTTTTCCTATATGAAGTGCTGACGCGCTTCGCTGAATTGGCACAGCGCTACGGCGACGTGTCCTTCGCCGAGCAGTGTCGCACCGAAGCCGCGCAACTACGCCAGCATATCGAGACCAACGCTTGGGATGGTGGGTGGTACCGCCGCGCTTACTTCGATAATGGCACTCCGTTGGGATCGGCCGCCAACACCGAATGCCAGATCGATTCGATCTCGCAAAGCTGGTCGGTACTCTCCGGCGCGGGCGATGCAGCGCGTTCGCGCCAGGGTATGGAGGCCGTTTATGCGCGTCTGGTACGACGCGATGATGCTCTGATTCAACTCTTGGATCCGCCGTTCGACACCTCGGATATGGATCCGGGCTACATCAAAGGTTACGTTCCCGGCGTGCGTGAAAATGGTGGGCAATACACCCATGCCGCCATCTGGACTGCGATGGCATTTGCCGCCTTGGGCGACAGCCGGCGCGCGTGGGAACTGTTGACCATGATCAATCCCGTCAATCATGCAAAATCGGCGGCGGACGTGGCGATTTACAAAGTCGAACCCTACGTGGTCGCCGCCGACGTCTATGCGGTAGCACCGCATGCCGGCCGCGGCGGATGGAGTTGGTACACGGGATCGGCGGGCTGGATGTACCGGCTGATTGTGGAATCCCTGCTCGGCCTAAGACTGGAGGTGGACAAACTGCATTTCGCGCCTTGCCTACCCGCGGATTGGAAAGCGTTCAAGCTGCACTACCGGTATCGGGAGACGGTTTACCATATCGTTGTGACGCAAACGGATTTCGCCGATGCTGCGCAGAGCGACGCGATGCACGTGACGGTGGATGGCGTCGAACGCACCGACAAAATCATTCCACTGATCGACGACCGCCAGGATCATGCGGTCGAAGTGAGAATAATGGCGCCGCACTCACTATGATGCCTGTCTGGCACCACCAACGAAAAAAGTCTGCTCGATAAGCGCGCCAGCGCACAGAGTACTTTCGAGAAGAAGAGGATCATCATTTTCATAACCTTGTGCATCCTCGCGACGAGATCTAATGGAAAAGCTGGCTTGAAGCGGAGATGATCGTATTTAGCGCGCCAATGAAATCACGAAGTTTGGAAAAATTCTCAGAATGGCTGGCCGCAGTGATACTTGCTGGGCTTACTGGGTGCAGTACGTTACCGACCATCGCTTCTGACCTGACAATACATCCAGCCAAGCCCATTCAACTCGAGGGTGCGCGCGGGCCCCTTTCTTCCCAGCAAAGCAAGGCGATTCTCAACCGGCTGCAGAATGGCGGAAAAGAAACCAGCATCTTTGATCGACATCTGGCGGTCGAAGGGGCCATCGTGGGAAGTCCCTTGGTGGTGAGCAATAAGGTGGTGTTGCTGCAAGACGGGCCGGCGACTTTTCAGGCCATGTTCACGGCGATTAATAATGCCAAAGACCATATCAACATGGAAACCTACATCATCGAGGACGATGAAGTGGGAAAGCGTTTTGCGGACGCGCTCATCGAGAAACAGGCCCAGGGCGTGCCGGTCAATTTCATTTACGACAGCGTTGGAGCGATTAATGCGCCCAAGGAGTTCTTCAAGCGCCTCACCGACAGCGGCATCAAAGTATTGGAGTTCAATCCTATTAACCCGCTTACCGCCAAGAAGGGCTGGGAGTTGAACCAGCGCGATCACCGCAAGTTGTTGATCGTGGATGGCCAAGCGGCGTTCCTGGGCGGAATCAACATCAGTAGCGTTTATTCAAGCGGGTCCTTCAGTCCGCGCTCCAAGCGGCGTCCCGATGGAAGTCCACCGTGGCGCGATACGCATGTGCAGCTGGAGGGGCCCGTCGTCGGCGAATTCCAGAAACTGTTTCTCGCAACGTGGGAGAAGCAAAAGGGCGCACCGCTTGCGCCGAGCAAATTTTTCCCGCAACTTAGCAACAAGGGCAAAGAGGTGGTGCGCGCCATCGGCAGTTCGCCGGATGACCCTTATAGCCTGATCTATGCCACGCTGATTTCAGCAATCAACAGCGCCGAAACCAGTGTGCGCCTGACTAACGCTTATTTCGTCCCCGATCCGCAATTGCTCACCGCACTCAAAGATGCCGCACAGCGTGGCGTGGACGTGAAAATCATCCTGCCAAGCAACACCGATTTCTGGCTGGTATTCCATGCCGGACGTTCTTTCTATACCACTCTTCTGCGCGCGGGGGTGAAAATTTACGAGCGGCGCGGCGCGCTGCTCCATTCCAAGACTGCACTCATTGACGGCGTATGGTCGACCATCGGCTCGACCAACCTCGATTGGCGCAGCTTCCTGCACAACGAGGAGGTGAACGCCGTCATCCTGAGCCAGGAATTCGGGGTGCAGATGCAGACCATGTTCGAGACAGACCTCGCCTCCTCCAACCTCATCACACTTGAACAATGGGAGCGGCGGTCAATCGGCCTGCGCCTGAAAGAAATGGCCGCGCGAATATGGGAATACTGGCTATAGTGTCGCGAATCATAAATATCGAAACGCGGATTCAAGTTCGAAGTGCAACAGCTAATGGTGGCTTGGTGTAGCTTACCGACACCCCGAAG
>CAMTYI010000079.1:0-36148 GCA_947085925.1 uncultured Gammaproteobacteria bacterium | reverse complement strand
GAGATGGTAATGCCGGGTGACAACGTGCGCGTCACGGTTAGCCTGATTGCCCCGATTGCGATGGACGAAGGATTGCGTTTTGCGATTCGTGAGGGTGGCCGTACTGTCGGCGCCGGTGTTGTAAGTAAGGTGATCGAGTAAAGTCAGTTTCGGATTCCGTGTTGCAGACCCCTTTGCTGGGGTTGGCGACACGGAAGCTGCAACCAAAAAACGTAAGGTTCTAGGCCAGTAGCTCAATTGGCAGAGCGGCGGTCTCCAAAACCGCAGGTTGGGGGTTCGATTCCCTCCTGGCCTGCCACAATCCGGCAGTTACCGGAATTATTAGAAGCAGGCATGGCAGATAAAATAAAGTTAACATTGGCGGTTCTGGTAGTGAGCGGGGCAATAGGCGCCTTTTACTACTATGCCGATCACTCCATGCTATTGCGTGTCATTGGCATTTTGGTGGCGATGGGTATTTCCACCGCCATTGCGATGCAAACCGCTGTCGGCCAGAAGACGCTAGGATTTATCCGTGAGTCGAAGGTTGAGGTGCGCAAGGTCGTCTGGCCGACACGTAAGGAAACGCTGCAAACGACGCTGATCGTAATGGTCATGGTTGTCGTGGTTGCCATTTTTCTGTGGCTGGTTGATATGTTTTTGTTGTGGGCGGTTCGATTTTTGACCGGTCAGGGAGGCTGAACGCATGGCGATGCGCTGGTACGTGGTTCACGCCTATTCCAATTTTGAGAATCAAGTGGTGCGTTCCCTCAAGGAGCGCATTACCCGTAGTGGCTTGCAGGATCAGTTCGGCGATGTTCTGGTGCCAACTGAAGAAGTGATAGAAATGCGCGCAGGCCAGAAGCGCAAAAGCGATCGCAAGTTCTTCCCCGGCTATGTACTTGTGCAGATGGAGATGAATGACGCGACCTGGCATCTGGTAAAAGAAGTCCCCAAGGTGTTGGGTTTCGTAGGCGGCACGACTGAACGTCCTGCTCCCATTACCGATCGTGAAGCTGAAAGAATTTTGCAGCGCGTTCAGGAAGGGGTCGAGAAGCCTAGGCCGAAAGTGCTGTTTGAGCCGGGCGAAGTTGTGCGTGTGACTGAAGGGCCATTTGCCGATTTCAATGGCGTGGTTGAAGAGGTTAATTACGAGAAGAGCCGGTTGCGTGTGGCGGTTTTGATTTTCGGACGTTCGACTCCGGTTGAGCTGGAGTTCGGGCAAGTCGAGAAGGGATAGTCTCGGGACGTTTCGAGTTGTAGATAACGGCTCGGGGCGCATTGTGGTAACAGGTAATAATTTTTAATGGGGAGCCGCAAGGCGTTTGAACCCGTGGAGTAGAAAATGGCAAAGAAAATTACGGCCTACATTAAGTTGCAGGTCAAGGCCACCCAGGCCAACCCAAGTCCTCCCGTCGGCCCGGCACTGGGTCAGCGCGGCGTAAATATCATGGAGTTCTGTAAGGCATTCAATGCCCAGACGCAGGGCATAGAGCCAGGCACCCCGATTCCTGTGATCATTACGGTCTATAGTGACCGTAGCTTCACCTTCATTACCAAGACCCCGCCGGCATCAATTCTCTTGAAGAGAGCGGCTGGTATTAAAAGCGGCAGCAAAACACCTCACACCAACAAGGTTGGTAAAGTCACCCGTGAGCAATTGGAAGATATCGCCAAGGTCAAAATGTCTGATCTGACGGCATCTGATATGGACGCAGCGGTGCGCACTATTGCTGGTAGCGCACGCAGCATGGGTATTGAGACGGAAGGGGTATAAAATGGCCAAACTTGTGAAACGCTTTAAGCCCATCAGGGAAAAATTGCAGCCGGGCAAGCAATATGCGCTTGATGAGGCGCTGGGTCTGCTCAAACAGTTTTCCTCGGTGAAGTTCAATGAATCAATCGATGTCGCGGTTAATCTCGGCGTTGATCCACGTAAATCTGATCAGGTAGTTCGCGGTTCCACCGTATTGCCTAACGGCACCGGCAAGGTCGTGCGCGTTGCTGTTTTCGCGCAAGGGTCGAATGCCGACGCAGCCAGAGCCGCTGGTGCGGACATCGTTGGATTTGATGATCTTGCGGAATCGGTGAAAGCAGGCAGCATGGATTTTGATGTGGTCATTGCCACCCCCGATGCCATGCGCGTTGTTGGTCAATTGGGCCAGATTCTTGGTCCACGTGGATTGATGCCTAACCCGAAAGTGGGCACCGTGACAGCCGATGTTGCTACGGCAGTGAAAAATGCCAAAGGTGGTCAGGTGCGTTATCGCACTGACAAGGCCGGCATTATCCAGTGTACGATCGGCAAGGTAAGTTTTGATGTTGACGCACTGCGCGGCAACCTTCAGGCGCTACTCGCTGATTTGAATAAGGCGAAGCCAAGCACTGCAAAAGGTGTTTACGTGAAGAAAATTTCCGTGTCCAGCACCATGGGTCCGGGAATTATTGTGGATCAGGCGTCACTGGCTGCTACAGCCTAAGTAAGAATGTAAGGCTTTGGGTTGGCGGTGGTAACGCCGCTGGCCGTCAAAGACCGTAGGTGTGTCGCTTAATGGGGTTGGTTTGAAGCTGGTCCCGCCTACGCAGATGGCGTACCCGAGACAGGTTTTCTCTGACGACGGTTGCCGTAAGGGTGGGGTGCTTTTTTGGTTGAACGCTTTAGCGATCTACCGATGAGTACCCTGTGGTTTACGTGGTAAGCGTGAAAAGGTTGCTGGTTGGCTTGTTAAAGAGCTGCTGCGGCCTCTATAACGTTTATATACAGGGGAGCTCTCTTGTTAACACTAGAAGATAAAAAGGCCATTGTTGCTGAAATGGCCGACGTTGCGAGTACCGCTCAAGCTGCGATTGCGGCCGAGTACCGTGGCTTGTCAGCAGAGCAGATGACCAAGTTGCGCTCTGAGGCGCGCAAGTCGGGTGTTTATCTGCGCGTTGTCAAGAATACACTTGCCCGGCGTGCATTCGAGGGGACTGGCTTTGCTTGCATGCAGTCCTCGATGGTTGGCCCACTGGTTCTGGCCTTCTCGACAGAGGAGCCTGCCGCTGCTGCCCGCCTGATGCGTGACTTCATGAAGGGTAATGACAAGCTGGTCGTCAAGGTTGTTGCGCTGGGCGGTAAGTTGTTGACCCCGGGTGATGTTGAAGCCTTGGCCAACATGCCGACACGCGATCAGGCGATTAGTCTGTTGATGGCGGTGATGAAGGCGCCCGTGGAGAAATTTGTTCGCACCTTGGCCGAGCCTACCAGCAAAATGGTCCGTACCGTGGCGGCTATCCGCGATCAGAAACAGGCGGCTTAATTCCCATTTATTTTTATCCGCGTCATAAACCGCGGTCATACATTTTTATTTAGGAGCGTAACATGGCTGTAAGCAAAGAAGATATTCTGGATACCATTTCCAACATGACCGTGCTGGAGATCGTTGATCTGATTTCCGCAATGGAAGAGAAGTTCGGCGTTTCTGCTGCTGCTGTAGCGGTTGCCGCCCCGGCTGCTGCGGGCGCTGCTGCGGTTGTTGAGGAGCAGACGGAGTTCAATGTTGTGATGACCAGCTTCGGTGACAACAAGGTTAACGTGATCAAAGTGGTTCGCGCCATCACGGGTCTTGGTCTGAAAGAAGCCAAAGATATGGTTGAAGCCGTTCCCGCCGTCGTCAAAGAAGGTGTGAGCAAGGCTGATGCCGAAGCGATGAAGAAGCAGTTGGAAGAATCCGGCGCGAAGGTTGAGCTTAAGTAAGCGCTGTATTTCCTTGCATCCAAACTGAGGAGATGGCGTAGGCGCGGGTGAATAAATCACCCCGCCAACGCTCCTTGGCACAAGATTTAAAGCAAGGAAGTGAGGTGGTTGGCATAGGCGGCAGATCGCAAGGCTTGCCGTCTGGTCACTTAGGTTTGCTGTTGATGGCATGCTCTCTTATGTGTAGTGGGCTGGCGCGTATTAAGTTTATCGCTCATCCCCATTGATTCTTGATAAAAATGGGATCTTTTCTGGCTGACCGATCTGAAATGCTTGAGGATGAAGTTTTTCAGGTGTGCCTGGCGGGAAGATTTGTAAAGTATCCAGACGAGTCACATCTGACACTGAACGAGTTATCAATAGCTGGGCGCCCGGCAGGCCCGCTCAATGTGATGCCGGGGTAAGTTATTTTTTGGCTGGTGGCCATCGCCACCGGCCTTTTTCTGTTTCAATCATGTCCAGATAGGCTGTTTTTTCAGTTGTCTGGCGCGTGACGTAGTGAAGCGTGACCCTGTTTGAACATAATTTGGATGTTTGAACATGGATTAAAGCAAAACATGCCTTTTTTCGTTTTGAAAAGGCCTGTGAACGGACTTTTCAGCGAATTATTTAGTTTGCCGTATGTTTATGGCTTCTGCCCGATTTGGTGATTGAATCTGAGGAACTCTGATGTCCTACTCCTTTACTGAGAAAAAAAGAATTCGCAAGGATTTTGGTAAGCGGCCCAGCATCTTGGAGACGCCTTATTTGCTGGCGATCCAGGTGGAATCTTATCGTGACTTTCTGCAAGAAGGCGTTAGCCTGGAAAGTCGTCTGGATAAAGGTTTGCACCTTGCATTCAAATCAGTATTTCCGATTGTCAGTTACACTGGCTATGCCGCGCTTGAGTATGTGAGCTACCGCTTGGGTAGCCCGGTTTTCGACGTCAAAGAGTGCCAGTCGCGCGGTATGACCTACGCGGCTCCGCTGCGCGTCAAGGTGCGTCTGGTGATTTACGACAAGGAAGCACCTGCTGGCGCCAAGGCTATCAAGGATGTCAAGGAGCAGGAAGTCTACATGGGCGAGCTGCCGTTGATGACGGGTAACGGCACCTTTGTGATCAATGGCACGGAACGCGTTGTGGTATCTCAGTTGCATCGCTCACCCGGCGTGTTTTTTGAGCATGACAAGGGCAAAACCCATTCTTCTGGTAAATTGCTGTTCTCGGCGAGAATTATTCCTTATCGCGGTTCCTGGCTGGATTTTGAGTTTGATCCCAATGACTGCGTGTTCGTGCGTATTGATCGCCGTCGCAAGTTGCCGGCGACGATAATACTCCGCGCGCTGGGCTATAACACCCAGCAAATGCTGGGTCTGTTCTTTGAGATGAATACCTTCAGGTTCGATCAGGATGGCATCCATCTTGATCTGGTTGCCGACAGGCTGCGCGGCGAGAGTGCAGCTTTTGATATTAAAGATGCCAAGGGTAAGGTGATAGTAGAGGCGGGCCGCCGCATCATGGCTCGCCATATCAATGAGCTGAAGAAGGCTAATATTACGCAGCTTACCGTGCCACCCGAGTATGTGATGGGCAAAGTGGTTGCGCATGATGTCATCGATCAGGTCACGGGCGAAGTCCTGGCGAACGCCAACGATGAACTCACTGTTGAATTGCTGAACAAGCTGATCAAGGCGGGTGTTAAGGAAATTCAGGCGCTCTATACCAACGATCTGGATCGCGGCCCTTATATTTCCGATACCTTGCGTATCGACCATACGCGCAGTGATCTGGACGCTCAGGTTGAAATCTATCGCATGATGCGTCCGGGTGAGCCGCCGACCAAGGAAGCTGCGCAAGCCTTGTTCAATAATCTGTTCTTTAGCTTCGAGCGTTACGATCTATCGCCTGTTGGGCGCATGAAATTTAACCGGCGCGTAGCGCGTAGTGAGATTGTCGGCCCCGGCGTGTTGTCCAACGAAGATATCATCGATGTCATGAAGGTCTTGATTGATATCAAGAACGGCAATGGTACGGTGGATGACATTGATCACCTTGGTAATCGCCGTATCCGTAGCGTCGGTGAAATGGTGGAGAATCAGTTCCGTGCCGGCTTGGTGCGCGTTGAGCGCGCCGTCAAGGAGCGGCTGAGCCTGGCCGAATCCGAAGGCTTGATGCCGCAGGAGTTGATCAATGCCAAGCCTGTATCCGCAGTTATCAAGGAGTTCTTCGGTTCCAGCCAGTTGTCGCAGTTTATGGACCAGAACAATCCGCTGTCCGAGATAACGCACAAGCGGCGTATATCGGCGCTGGGGCCAGGCGGTTTGACGCGTGAACGTGCCGGATTTGAAGTGCGCGACGTGCATCCAACCCACTATGGTCGGGTGTGCCCGATTGAAACGCCTGAAGGCCCTAACATTGGATTGATCAATTCTCTGGCGGCGTATGCCCGCACCAATAGTTATGGTTTTCTGGAAACGCCCTATCGCAAGGTGCTGAATGGCAAGGTGACCGATCAGATTGAGTATCTGTCGGCCATCGAAGAAGGGCAGTACATGATCGCTCAGGCCAGTGCGACGCTGGATGCGGAAGGCAACCTGATTGATGAGCTGGTGTCCTGCCGCCACCAGAATGAGTTTACGCTCTCAACCCCCGACCGGGCCGAGTATATGGACGTTTCGCCCAAGCAGATTGTGTCTGTGGCGGCGTCGCTGATTCCGTTCCTGGAACACGATGATGCCAACCGTGCCTTGATGGGATCCAACATGCAGCGTCAGGCTGTGCCAACCTTGCGTGCCGAAAAGCCGCTGGTGGGTACTGGTATGGAGCGGATCGTGGCCATTGATTCGGGTGTGACAGTGGTTGCGCTGCGTGGCGGTGTGATCAATTCTGTCGATGCCGGCCGTGTCGTGGTGCGTGTCAATGATGATGAGACGGTGCCGGGCGAGCCGGGTGTTGATATTTACAATCTGACGAAGTACACCCGCTCGAACCAGAACACCGGTATCAACCAGCGTCCGCTGGTGAATGTGGGCGATGTGGTGGCGCGCGGTGATGTGCTGGCGGACGGTCCTTCGACCGACATGGGTGAGTTGGCGCTGGGGCAGAATATGCTGGTCGCTTTCATGCCCTGGAACGGTTACAACTACGAAGATTCGATCCTGATTTCGGAGCGCGTGGTGCAGGAAGATCGCTTCACCACTATCCACATCGAAGAGCTGACCTGCGTGTCACGCGACACCAAGCTGGGGCCTGAGGAAGTCACTGCGGATATTCCGAACGTGAGCGAATCGGCGCTATCCAAGTTGGACGAGTCCGGGATTATCTATATCGGTGCGGAAGTGGTGCCGGGTGATATTATGGTCGGCAAGGTAACCCCCAAGGGCGAAACCCAGTTGACGCCGGAAGAGAAGCTGTTGCGGGCCATTTTTGGTGAGAAGGCCTCCGATGTGAAAGATACCTCGTTGCGCGTTCCCTCCGGCATGAACGGCACGGTGATCGACGTTCAGGTGTTTACCCGCGATGGTGTGCAAAAAGATAAGCGCGCTCAGGATATCGAGCGCAGTGCGCTGGAGAGCGTCAAGAAGGATCTGCATGACCAGTACCGTATCCTGGAAGACGATACCTATCAGCGCGTCGAGCAGCTATTGCTGGACAAGGTCGCGGAAGGTGGTCCCAAGGGCTTGAAGGCGGGCAGCAAGGTTGCCGCCGAATACTTGTCAGGCATGGCGCGTGACAAGTGGTTCGAGATCCGTTTGCGCGACGAGGAGGCTAACCAGCAGTTGGAGCTGCTCGGCGAACAGCTCAAGCAACAGCGCAAGGATTTTGAAGCCAAGCTCGAAGAAAAAAGTCTCAAGCTGATAGCGGGTGACGATCTGGCGCCTGGTGTGCTCAAAATGGTCAAGGTGTATTTGGCCGTTAAGCGCCGTATCCAGCCTGGTGACAAGATGGCCGGTCGCCACGGTAACAAGGGTGTGGTGTCAATGATTGTCCCGGCTGAAGATATGCCGTACATGGCGGATGGTACGCCGGTTGATATTGTGCTGAATCCGCTGGGCGTGCCGTCGCGTATGAACGTTGGTCAGATTCTCGAAACGCATCTTGGCTGGGCAGCGAAGGGCTTGGGTTTGAAGATTGGGCGCATGCTGGAGGCCAGAAGTAAAGTCTCCGAGGTGCGCACCTTCCTGGGTCGCATTTATGACAGCAGCGGTAAAAAGGAAGATCTGAACTCGCTGACGGATGACGAGATTGTCGTGCTTAGCCAAAATCTGTCGAAAGGTGTGCCTACTGCGACACCGGTGTTTGATGGCGCGACCGAGGCGGAGATCAAGGCGATGCTGGCATTGGCCGATTTGCCGGTCAGTGGTCAGACGACGCTGTTTGATGGACGTACCGGTGATGCCTTTGATCGCCCAGTGACGGTGGGTTATATGTACATGCTCAAGTTGAATCACTTGGTGGATGACAAGATGCACGCGCGTTCCACTGGCCCCTACAGTCTGGTGACCCAGCAACCTCTGGGCGGCAAGGCGCAGTTCGGTGGTCAGCGCTTCGGTGAAATGGAGGTGTGGGCGCTGGAAGCCTATGGCGCCGCCTATACCCTGCAGGAAATGCTCACTGTCAAGTCGGACGATGTCATGGGGCGTACCAAAATGTACAAAAACATCGTGGATGGCGACCATCGCATGGAGGCAGCGATGCCGGAGTCCTTTAACGTGTTGATCAAAGAGATCCGGTCATTGGCAATCGACATCGAGTTGGAGCAGAACTAAGCGGGCGGCGTAATGCATAGGCAGGGAGAGGCGGCACGCCATGCGTGTGATCTTCCTGCCCCATCCCTTATGAGTTAGGAGATACGGCATTGAAAGATTTAATGTATTTATTGAAGCAGCAAGGCCAGGTCGAAGAATTTGATGCAATCCGCATCGGCTTGGCGTCGCCTGACAAAATCCGCACCTGGTCATTCGGCGAAGTCAAAAAGCCTGAAACCATCAACTACCGTACTTTCAAGCCTGAGCGTGACGGCTTGTTCTGCGCCAAAATTTTCGGCCCGATCAAGGATTACGAATGTCTGTGCGGCAAATATAAGCGTCTCAAACATCGCGGCGTGATCTGCGAAAAATGTGGCGTGGAAGTAACGCTTGCCAAGGTGCGCCGCGAGCGCATGGGGCACATAGAACTGGCCAGCCCAGTGGCCCACATTTGGTTCCTGCGTTCATTGCCTTCGCGGATGGGGCTGTTGCTGGATATGACGTTGCGCGATATCGAGCGCGTACTCTATTTCGAAGCCTTTGTGGTGATCGATCCGGGCATGACGCGCTTGGAGCGCGGTCAGTTATTGTCTGACGAAACCTACCTGGAAGCCATCGAAGAATATGGTGATGAATTCGATGCGCGCATGGGTGCGGAAGCCATCTATGAGTTGCTGAAGGGCATGAAACTCAAGGATGAGATTGTCAAGCTGCGCGAAGATATCCCCATCACGACTTCAGAGACCAAGGGCAAAAAACTCGCCAAGCGTCTCAAGTTGATGGAGGCTTTTCTTGAATCCGGCAACCATCCCGAGTGGATGGTATTGACGGTGTTACCGGTGTTGCCGCCTGAATTGCGTCCGCTGGTGCCGCTGGATGGCGGGCGTTTCGCAACCTCCGATCTGAATGATTTGTATCGCCGCGTGATCAACCGCAACAACCGTCTCAAGCGCCTGCTGGATCTTAGTGCGCCAGACATCATCGTGCGCAATGAAAAGCGCATGTTGCAGGAGTCAGTGGATGCACTGCTGGATAATGGCCGCCGTGGCAAGGCAATTACGGGTTCCAACAAGCGTCCCTTGAAGTCGCTAGCCGACATGATCAAGGGCAAACAAGGCCGTTTCCGTCAGAACTTGCTGGGTAAGCGCGTCGATTATTCGGGGCGTTCCGTGATTGTGGTGGGACCAACGCTCAAACTGCATCAGTGCGGTTTGCCCAAGAAGATGGCGCTGGAATTGTTCAAGCCCTTTATCTTCAGCAAGCTCGAACGCCGAGGCCTTGCAACTACGATTAAAGCTGCCAAAAAGCTGGTAGAGCGTGAAGGCCCGGAAGTCTGGGATATCCTGGAAGAGGTGATCCGCGAGCATCCGGTGTTATTGAACCGTGCGCCGACGTTGCACCGTCTGGGTATTCAGGCCTTTGAACCGGTGCTGATTGAAGGCAAGGCAATTCAGCTTCATCCGTTGGTGTGTACTGCGTTCAACGCCGACTTCGACGGTGATCAGATGGCGGTGCATGTGCCCCTGTCGCTGGAGGCGCAGCTTGAGGCGCGCACTCTGATGATGTCCACCAATAACGTGCTGTCGCCCGCCAATGGTGAACCCATTATTGTTCCGTCGCAGGACGTGGTGCTTGGACTCTACTACATGTCGCGCGAAAGCATCAACGCACGCGGCGAGGGTATGATTTTTGCTGATATCTCCGAGGTGCATCGTGCCTATGAGGGCAGGCTCGTCGAGTTGCAGGCCAAGATCAAAGTGCGCATCCGTGAAGTGTCCGTTGACGAGAACGGCGTGAAGCACGAGAGCGTTCGCCGTGTTGATACTACGGTGGGGCGTGCCCTGCTGTTTGAAATTCTGCCGGACGGCATGTCCTTTGACCTCGTCAATCAGAACATGACCAAGAAGTCGATTTCGCGTCTCTTGAATGGTTGTTACCGTCAGTTGGGCCTGAAAGAAGCCGTGCTTTTCGCCGATCAGCTCATGTACACCGGCTTTGCCTTTGCCACCCGCTCAGGTGTGTCCATCGGCGCGGATGACATGGTGGTTCCGGATGAGAAAGAAGCCATTATCCACGCCGCCGAGCAGGAAGTGAAAGAGATCGAGAATCAGTATGTCTCCGGTCTGGTCACCAACGGCGAGCGTTATAACAAGGTGGTGGATATCTGGTCACACACCAACGACCAGGTGGCCAAGGCCATGATGGACAAATTGGGGTCGGACACTGTGACCGACGCCAAGGGTAATCAGGTCAAGCAGCCTTCCTTCAACTCCATCTACATGATGGCTGATTCCGGTGCGCGTGGTAGCGCGGCTCAGATCCGTCAGTTGGCGGGTATGCGCGGCCTGATGGCCAAGCCTGACGGCTCCATCATCGAGACACCCATCACGGCTAACTTCCGTGAAGGGCTTGACGTGTTGCAGTACTTTATCTCCACACACGGTGCGCGTAAGGGTCTGGCCGATACCGCGTTGAAAACCGCAAACTCCGGGTATTTGACCCGTCGCCTGGTGGACGTTGCGCAGGATCTGGTGATTTCCGAGGTTGATTGCGGCACGACACATGGCTTGCTGATGACCCCGTTGATCGAAGGTGGTGATGTTGTCGAACCGCTGCGTGAGCGAGTGCTGGGCCGTGTTCTGGTCGCGGATGTCATGACGCCCGGTAAGGAGCACGAGGTGGCAATCCCGGCGGGTACGCTGCTTGATGAGCGCTGGGTGGACAGGCTCGAAGCGATGAGCGTGGATCAGGTCAAGGTGCGTTCACCCATAAGCTGTGAGACACGCTACGGGATTTGCGCCGCGTGTTACGGACGTGATCTTGCGCGTGGGCATAAGGTGAATAGCGGTGAAGCGGTGGGCGTGATTGCAGCGCAATCGATTGGTGAGCCGGGTACCCAGCTTACCATGCGTACCTTCCATATCGGTGGTGCGGCCTCGCGTTCCGCAGCAGTCAACTGCGTGGAGCTGAAGACCAAAGGTAAAGTGCGTTTGCACAATATCAAGCTGGTGCAGCACGCCAGTGGTAACAACGTGGCGGTATCGCGTTCCGGCGAGTTGACCATGGTGGATGATTTCGGCCGTGAGCGTGAGAGGTACAAGATCCCTTACGGTGCGGTGTTGACTGTGAGCGATGGCAATATGGTCGAAGCCGGTCAAGTCGTTGCCAACTGGGATCCGCATACCCACCCCGTGGTTACCGAAGTGGAGGGGCGCCTCAAGTTCAGCGATGTTATTGATGGCATTACCGTGCAGCGTCAGACCGACGACATCACTGGTTTGAGCAGTCTGGTGGTTATCGATCCGAAACAGCGTGGTGCGACCGCCAAGGATCTGCGTCCAATGATCAAGTTGGTCGGCCCGGATGACAAGGAGCTGCGTCTTGCCGGTACCGAGATCCCGGCGATCTACTTCCTGCCGGCGGGCGCCATCATCAATCTGGAAGATGGGGCGGCAGTGGGCGTGGGCGATGTTATTGCGCGTATTCCGCAAGAAACCACCAAAACCCGCGACATTACCGGCGGTCTGCCGCGCGTGGCCGATTTGTTCGAAGCACGCAAACCCAAAGACCCGGCGATTCTGGCCGAGACTTCGGGCACCGTAAGCTTCGGCAAGGAAACCAAAGGCAAGCGTCGTCTCGTTATCACTGCCAAAGACGGTGAGCAGCATGAGGAGTTGATTCCCAAGTGGCGCCATGTGACGGTGTTCGAAGGTGAAAACGTCGAACGCGGCGAAGTGATCGTGGACGGTGCGCCCGATCCGCACGATATCCTGCGCTTGCTGGGTGTTGCGCCGTTGGCCAATTATATTGTCAATGAAGTGCAGGATGTGTATCGCCTGCAGGGCGTGAAGATCAACGATAAGCACATCGAAGTCATTGTGCGTCAGATGCTGCGCAAGGTGGAAATCACCAACACAGGTGAAACAAAGTTCATCAAGGGCGAGCAGGTTGACCGGCCGCGCGTACTTGAAGAAAACGAACGTGTTCTGGTCGAAGGTAAGCTGCCTGCGTCCTATGTCATCTTGTTGATGGGTATTACCAAGGCCTCGCTGGCGACGGAATCCTTCATCTCCGCAGCGTCCTTCCAGGAGACCACCCGCGTCTTGACGGAAGCGGCGGTTAGCGGCAAGTGCGACGATCTGCGCGGCCTGAAGGAAAACGTGATTGTCGGACGTTTGATTCCGGCTGGAACAGGCTTGGCCTATCATAGCGAAAGGCGCCGCAAGCGTGAGTTGTACAAGCAAGAAACGGTTATTGCCAAGACGGCACCTCAAGCGGCCAGTGATGAAGCCGAGGAGGCGTTCAGCACGCCTGTGTCGGGGCTGTAAGCGTTTTGGGAGACCTCCGGCAAGCCCGTGGGTCTCCATTGCTGAGCTGTTCCAAGATGATTCGAGGGGGGGTGATCCATCCCCCCTTTTTTATGGCATTGGCATGCCGAAAGTCTCTTCTCAGGTCATTCTTTGTTCACGCACTGACCAGTTCCCGCGTCATGAAACACACCATCTTCTACCGGTAGAAATTCCCAATCATAACTGTCTGCGTGCAGTGTAAGTTTCAGCACACCCCATGTAGTACCGTTCCAGGCGGCGCTGTTGCTGTTACGCATGCCAAAATTGTAGAGTCTTGCTCCACCGGTGCCGACAACGAACGAGCGGATGCCGCGCGCATCGTCAGGCTCTCCCTTGCCATTGAGAGGAATAAAACGTTCATAGTGGTGATCATGGCCTGCAATTACGATGCTTGCCCCATGTTGATAGAGAGTTTCCCACAGTGCGGTCATCGAGCGATGATTTCCATGCAGGCCCGAACTGAAGCGCGGATGGTGCCAAAACGCGAGTGTGCAGGTGGCTGGGTGTGCGGCCAGGTCTTTACGTAGCCACTGGACTTGCTCCGAATCCGGGGCAGTGTCGATGTTGCTGTTAAGTGCCACCACATGCCATTTGCCGATAGTGATGCTGTAATAGCCTTTGCCTGGCTCTCCGGCGCGACTGCCGAAATACTCGAAGTAACCTGCCGCGCCGCGTGTGTTGTATTCGTGATTACCGGGGGCCGGCCACGTTCGTTCCTTGAATTTCCCCCATGAAGGTTCATAGCATTGTGTGAAATCCTTGATGGATCCATTCTGGTAAGCCAGGTCGCCGGGCGCCAGCACTGTGCCCGCTGTTCGATTAATAAGGTCTGCTGTTAGTTGAGATCCACGCACGTTGCACTGAGCGACGTCACCCGCAACAAGCAGCACGGGATCGGTGGTTGTCTGTGCAGCAGATCCGCTGGGGGCGTACTGACACAGCAAGGCGCTCACAGTCAAAAAAAGATATTTGAAGTGCTTGCTGTTCAAGAGGATGCTTGTTTGAATGTGTGTCGAGGCTGTCACGGGGTTGTGGAGTTTTCAGGTTGATGAGTGGAGAGTGGGCCGCCAACACCCATTCAGGATGAATATTGAGGCTTGGTTTCCTGAACGAGCACCCAAGGTGCGACCACAACTGCCCAGAATGCTGGATTGCGCTCATGCCAGTCTTTGAGATCATCCACTGATGCGCGCGACAGTTTATCGGCCTGCATCAGGTGCTCAATGGTGGCCTTGTCGTCCTTGGTCATGGATGTCGCCACCTCGACCAAGTCGATATTCGTCGCAATCTTGATCACTACCCCGCGCGCAAAATGCCGTTCAAGCTCATGCAATGCCAATTTTCCGGTCTCGGCGTTAATACTGGCCCGGAGTTCTTCGTCGAAGTTGCCCATATGTTGTCTGCTCAAAAATGAAGATTATACCATTCGTTAAATTCATCAAGTTGGGGGAAGATCCATTTAGGTTTATCATCTTGTAATATGATATTTTCCTTGCCAGTCTATGCCCAAGGAAAAGTCAGCGGATGTTCCCGTGCGAGAGGGCCATGGTGGCGCGGCAAGGATCACTGTATTTTCAATAAACTGGAGTTAACCGTGGTAAATAATGATGTGTTGCGAAGGCTTCGGTACGCGCTGAATGTTGGCGACGAAAAAATGGTCGAGATAATAAAACTGTCAGGTCGTGAAATTGATCAGGCAAATGTAGCTAATTTTTTGAAAAAGGAGGATGAGGAGGGTTACCTTGAATGTGATAATGATGTCATGGAGTCTTTTCTGGATGGGTTGATTGTTTACAAGAGAGGTCAGGGTGGGCGTGGGCCGGATCAACCTAAAACCCTGGCTTCTTTATTAACAAATAACGACATTTTGAAAAAGCTCAGGGTTGCCTTCGAATTGAAGGAAGATGATATGCATGGGGTTTTGGCGCTGGCAGGGTTCCAGGTGTCGAAGTCTGAGTTGAGCGCTTTGTTTAGAAAAAAAGGGCAAAAAAACTACAGGGAGTGCGGCGATCAATTGCTCAGGAATTTTTTGAAGGGCCTTACGCTTCGTCTTGGAAGTTGATGGCGGTTTGTGAACATTTCAGGAATGTTCAATTTGTGAGGCCGGATAGAGCGGCGGTGCTTAATGTATAATGGCCCTATGAGTAACGACGTGCTGGTCCGTGTTGAACACCTTTTTCGCTATTACGGCGATATGTGCGCGTTGCATGATGTCACTTTTGACATTGGCAAGGGCGAGGTGCTGGGGTTGCTGGGGCCGAATGGAGCGGGCAAGTCCACTACCATGCAGATTCTCAGCGGCAATCTGGCGCCCAGTGCGGGAAGGGTGTGGATCAATGGCATCGATATCCTGGATCAACCAAAACTCGCCAAGGCCGCGCTCGGTTACTTGCCGGATCAGCCTCCGCTGTACCGTGAGTTGACCGTTGATGAATATCTGAACTATTGTGCGCGTCTCAACCGCATCCCGCGTGACAGGCGTGACGCCGCAGTGGACAAGGCCAAACAGCGCTGCGGACTGACCGAGGTGGGCGCGCGTTTGATCGGCAATCTCTCCAAGGGTTATCAGCAGCGTGTGGGTATCGCCCAGGCGATTGTCCACACACCTGCGCTGGTGATACTCGACGAACCGACGGTGGGACTGGACCCGATCCAGGTGCGCGAGATCCGCGCACTGATCAGGGAGTTGAGCGGCGAGCACAGCGTGATTCTCTCAACGCATATTCTGCCCGAGGTGCAGGCGACGTGTGACCGGGTGCAGATCATCAACAAGGGCAGGCTGGTGCTGAACGATAGCATTGATGGATTGCTGGCGCGCATGCAGTCTTCCAGCATGCTGGTGGCGTTGCGCAATCCTCCGCCAGTGCTGGTGTTGGAGTCGTTGCCCGGCGTCAGGTCGGTTGCCCCTCTGCCGGATGGCCGCCTGCGGCTGCACTATTTCCCCGATGCCAATCCCGCCCAGATTCTGGTCGAACGTTCAGTGCAGCACAACTGGGGATTGTATGAGCTGACGCCCGAGCGCATGTCACTGGAGCAGATTTTTGTCGACATCACGCGCACGGAGCAGCATGCCGTAGTGGCGGAGGAGGCGGCGTGATGATGTTTACGATAGCGGCGCGCGAGTTGCGCAGCCTGTTTCTCTCGCCACTGGCTTGGTCCATCATGGCCGTGGTCGAGTTTATCCTGGCATATTTGTATCTGGCCCAGATTGATACATTCATGCAGATCCAGCCGCGCCTCGCGGGGCTGGAGGGTGCGCCCGGCGTCACTGGGCTGGTCGTCGCGCCGCTGTTTGGCAGCGCCGCCATTGTGCTGTTGCTGGTGGTGCCATTGGTGACGATGCGTCTGATCAGCGAGGAGCGCAGGGCGCAGACCATCAGCCTACTGTTTTCCGCGCCGGTCTCCATGAGTGAGATTATCCTTGGCAAATATCTTGGAATCATGGCATTTCTATTGCTGGTGCTCGCCATGATCGCCCTGATGCCACTTGCCCCGCTGCTGGGCGGTTCCATCGATATGGGCATGTTTCTGTCCGGCCTGCTCGGGTTGACGTTGCTGTTGGCCAGCTTCGCTGCCGTAGGGCTGTTCATGTCCACCCTTACCGTGCAGCCTGCCATCGCGGCCGTTGGCAGTTTCGGGATGTTGCTCCTGTTGTGGGTGCTGGATTGGGCAGGCAACGCGGGGGGCGGTGTAATGAATGAGCATGTCAGCGGCATCCTTGCCTATCTCTCGCTGTTGCGCCACTATGAGCCGCTGCTCAAAGGGGTATTTGACAGCGCCGACGTGATTTATTACCTGTTGTTTATTGTGTTTTTTCTTGGGTTGAGCGTGCGTCGTCTGGATGCTGATCGCCTGCAGCATTAATTAAAGGATTGCCGGAAAAGTCTCATGGAGGTTACACGCAAATCCCGTCGTCAAGTGCGGCTGCAAAACATCCTGTTCGTGGTGTTGTTTATCGGCGTGCTTGGCCTGCTGGCCTGGTTGAGTACGCGCTACCATTACCAGGCGGATTGGACGGCCACGGGGCGTAACACCCTCTCCCAGGCAAGCGTGGCGCTGCTCAAAGAGGTGCGGGGGCCTGTCATTGTCACTGCCTTTGCCCGTGAGGCGGAGCCGCTGCGCAAGCGTATTTCCGAAGTCGTGGGTTTGTATCAGCATCATAAAAGCGATATGCGTCTTATCTTCATTAATCCCGATGCCGAGCCGGATAAGGTGCGTGAACAGGGCATCACCGCAGATGGCGAAATGATCATCCAGTACGCGGGGCGTATGGAAAAGATCAAGGATCTTGACGAACAGAATCTGACCAATGCCTTGCAGCGTCTTGCGCGCGGTGGAGAACGCTGGATCGTGTTTTTGGAAGGCCATGGCGAGCGCAACCCGCATGGTCGGGCCAATCACGATATGGGGTCGTGGATCGGCCAGGTCGAGGCCAAGGGTTTCAAGGCGCAAACCATCAATCTGGTCAGCCATTCGCAGATCCCCGCCAACACCACGGCTCTGGTTGTCGCCAGCCCCCAGGTGGATTTACTTCCCGGCGAGGTGAAGTTGATTCAGGATTACGTGGCGCACGGCGGCAACCTCCTGTGGCTGGGTGATCCCGGTTCATTGCACGGCCTGAAGCCATTGGCCCAGCAGCTTGGCGTTGAATTTCTGCCCGGTGTAATTGTTGATCCCGCCACGCAGGCATTTTCGATCAACAATCCCGCCTTTGCGTTGGTGGCCGATTATGGTGATCATCCCGTCACGCAGGGTTTTAACGTGGTCACTTTGTTTCCCTTGGCGAGCGGCCTGAAATTAACAGCGCCCGCAGGCTGGGACGGCCAGCCATTTCTAATGACCGGAGAGCGCAGTTGGTCGGAAAGTGGCAGGCTTTCCGGCGAGATCAGCTTTAATCAAGGTGGTGATGTTGCAGGGCCGCTGGCCATAGGCGTGAGCTTGAACCGTGAGGTCAAGGATGCTGGCGGCAAAGACATGCAGCAACGTGTTGTGGTGTTGGGGGATGGCGATTTTCTCTCCAATGCCTATCTCGGCAATGGCGGCAATTTGAACCTGGGAATGAATATCGTGAACTGGCTGTCTCATGACGACGCTTTCATCGCCATCCCCGTTAAGACTGCCCCTGACCTGTCGCTCAATTTGTCGCAAACGAACTATGCCGTTATTGGTATTGGTTTCCTTGTTGTCATTCCAGCCATGCTGACCGGCAGCGGTTTGCTGATCTGGTTGCGGCGCCGTAAACGGTAATGGTGACGCAGGGATGAAAATAGGTTCGCGCGCCTGGATCAATCTGGCATTGTTTGTCCTGCTGGCGGGATTGGCCTTGTTCGCATTTTATGGGACGGGCAAGGAGTCGCCAGAACAGTCACCCACCCTGACGGTTATTGACCCCGGCAAGATCAGCCAAATCCGCATCAACCACAAGGATGGCGAGATTATTGGCTTGATTAAGGATGCCCAGGGCTGGCGCCTCAATCAGCCCATCAACGTGCCCGCCAATAACGGAAATGTTCAGCGATTACTGGAGCTGGCGCGCGCCCCGAGTTATGCGCAGCTCGATGTACGTGGCGTGGATCTGCGAAAATACAAACTTGACTCCCCCGATCTTAATGTGGAGTTCGATGGTATGGAGCTTGCCTTTGGCGGTACCGAGCCACTGGAGGGGCGGCGATACGTGCGGGTGGGGCACGTCGTACATCTGATCGACGATAGCCGCTACCAGGATGCAAACATTGCGCTGGCAGTGCTGGTGAGTCCCACCTTGCTTCCCGCAGGCTTCAAGCAGATTGAGATCAAGCTGCCTGATGTCACGATCGGCCGCGCGGAAGATGGGCGCTGGACGGCCGCACCCGCATCGGCGGATCTTTCCGCAGATGCGATTCAGCGTCTGGTGGATGAATGGCAACGCGCCGAGGCGCACAGTGTTGAGGCGTATGCTCTGGGCGGCAAGGCGCTGGGTGAAGTTGTGGTGCGTCTTGAACCGGCGGCAGAGTTGCATTTTGAGATTGTTGCCAGGGAGCCGGAGTTGATTCTGGCCCGCCACGATATCAGCATGCAGTATCGTTTTACCGCAGAACAGTCAAAACGCCTGTTTTTGCATGCGCCTTCAAGGAGCCGTCAGGGTAACGGTCAGAGTCCATAACATGCCCGAACTCCCCGAAGTCGAGACCACCCGCCGTGGTATTGCCCCCTACGTTGCCGGGCAGCGTGTCACGCGCATTATTGTGCGCAATGCCCGTTTGCGGCAGCCCGTCTCTCCGGAGCTTGCCGGTGGCCTGGTCGGGCAAACACTACAGGCAGTAGAGCGGCGCGGCAAGTATCTGCTGTTGCGTTCTCCGGTGGGCAGTGTGATCATCCACTTGGGTATGTCGGGCAGCCTGCGCATCCTGCCAAGTGCAACCCCGGCCGAAAAGCACGATCATGTGGATATCGTACTCGCCAGCGGCGATTGCCTGCGTTTGCGCGACCCGCGCCGCTTTGGCGCCGTGTTGTGGACGCAGGAAAATCCGCTACAGCATGCGCTGCTGCGTGATCTCGGTCCTGAGCCGTTCAGCGATGCCTTTGATGGCGTTTATTTGTATCAACGTTCTCGTGGTCGCAGCCTTGCCATTAAACAATTTATTATGGATAGTCATATTGTCACGGGTGTAGGTAATATTTACGCGAGTGAGACGCTATTTCTCGCCGGTATCCACCCCCTGCGCGCAGCGGGTCGCATTTCGCAACAGCGATATCAGCGCCTGACGCTGGCCATCCAGCAGGTATTGAGCGACGCAATCGCCCAAGGCGGCACGACGTTGCGCGATTTTTATAATGGCGAAGGCAAGCCGGGCTATTTTCAACAGCAGCTCAAGGCGTATGGCAGGACAGATCAGCCTTGTGTTCGCTGTGGGCGCGCAATTGTGCAAATTAAACAGGGGCAGCGTTCGACATTTTTCTGTGCGACGTGCCAACGTTGATAACAACAAAAAAACGAGGAGTTCAATATGATGAAAATCGATTTTCTGAAACTATTTAATAAAGTTATCGGCGTGGTATTCGGTGCCATGCTGTTATTTATCACGTTGGGCATGATCATTGGTGTGCTGCACCTGTTCATGTCTGTCGGTGACCTGTTGGTCGAGAAAGAGCTGGGTAAACACTACACCAAGATCATCTCCGATGTCTTGACGCTCTTCATTCTGGTCGAACTATCGCGTTCGCTGGTTGAGTACTTCCATACCCAGCGTCTGCGCATGACATTTATCGTCGATGCCGGGATTGTGTTTGTTTTACGGGAGTTGATGATTGGTCTGTTTGAGCACAAAATCCCGACGGAGGAAATCTACGCGCTGAGCGCCCTGATGCTGGTGCTGACCATATTGCGTATCGGCTCGGTGGTAGTGTACCAGCGCGAGAGGCGGATGACCGATATGGTGGTCAAGCCTGCACCATCGCAAGAAAAAGCGGCGGAATAATCTTTAGATAACGCAGAACTGGAAGCTGGGGGCTCCAACGAAACAACGATACGGGCACAACTCTTGCATTGTTAATGTTGGGCGCCCCGGCATAGCAGCCTGTCGGACTCAGGTCGAATCTGCTGCAAAAGTGGGAGAGCGGTCCATTGTTCCGCTATTTTTCGTTAAATAGTGTCAGCTATTCTCCTCAAAATAGCGAAAAACTGTCCTCACTCTCCCACTTTTTCGCTACGATCCCCTAAGGCCGACAGGCTGCTAGCGGTTTTTCGCAAGTCTATCGCCAGCGAGTTTTATTGAGTGGCAGGCTTGCTCTCCTGTCGTATTTTAATAATTACCCCACCCTGTTGCAGTGCCAGCGTTTGCGTTGCGGCGCCCAATTGAGCGATATTGTGTCCAAGTTCCCGGTAGGCAGGATTGTAGGGGTTAAAAGTAAGGTGTGTAATGCCCTTGATCGTCTTGAGCAGGGCTTCCCCATCCTTGGCGGGCGGCGGCAACGGCAGTACGTCACGCTTGCACGCGATCATGCTGCGGGCCGGCCACTGGCTGGCAGCGCGGAAGGGTTTTTTTGTGTCCGATGCTTCCATGGCGAGCAGCTTGATGAGCTGATCCTCGGGGCTTAATTCGCCGTCTTTCACAAAGCGCGCATAGCTTTTGTCCGCAAGCATGAACGACGTGGAAATAACGACGGTTACTATCATCACCCATCCATAGCGGCCCGCCAGGCTGTTTTTGTTCAGCGCCTGATTTGCTGTGATCAGCCTCGGAATTCCGCGGTATAAAACCAGCACCAGCGCCAACATGGCCCACGCGGCGTCAGCGGCGGCAAGGCCTACCAGCAGGCCTATCAGCAGTATGCTGCTCATCAGGTCGCTCAGCAGCGTACGCCTCTCCAGCCACAGCACCCATAGTAATAACGCTGCGGACAAGGTGCCGGTGATCCAGCCTGGTTCTTCGAGCGGATTGCCCATATTCGCCAGGCCAAGTGTGGTGATAGGGTTGCTACCCCATGTTATATCAGGCCATCCCATTCGCATGACCAAAACGAGGGTCGTGATTAGCGTGACGCCGATAAGCACATGTTTTTTCTGGCTGGCGTCGGCGGGGTCTTTATACCACCGCCAGATCAGGGCCAGCGGGTAAGCCAGCCCGGCAGGGTGCAGGGTGACGCTGGTGCCGACGGCCAGGAGTTGCAGGAAATACCAGCCACTCAGCGGGCGTTGCGCCGCACGGTAGGTCTTGTCCAGCCAAGCGCCCAAGCCAAAGGTCAGAAGCAGGTAGGGACCCGCGCCGATGGCGTCAACCTGCGTGATCATGAGCGGTGATATTGCCAGCAATGAGCTGGAGATCAATGCGGCTTCAATGCTGTTTGTCCGGCGGCTCCAGGAATAGAGAAGCAGAATGGCGGAGAAGGCCATCATTAAGGTATATACCTTGGCTGCGATAATGCTGCCTGACCAATAAAGTCCCAGTGGAACAAAAAACAATGCCCGGAAGTCGGGAAGTCCAAAAATGACAATGGGACTGGCAATGTTATCGACGACGGACCAATTCAGCAGCAGTCCCCTGGCTGCGCCCTCATCCAGTCCGTAGGGTTCAAATCGGACCAGTCCCAGCGCCAGTATCGCGCCACCCCATATGATCATGGCTAACAGACCCAGTTGGCGGCCTGAAATACGGTATTGCATTGACTTTCCTTTGGAATTTGAGTTTGTAATTTTAGAGTAACATGTTTGATGCGATGTAGTGGGCCGGAAGCGTTTACCCCGTTCTGACAACGGCAGGACGAGGATAGTTTAATTGGATAAAATTATCACGCATGGATTGGAGGGGATAGCACTTGCATTAATATTGTGTGTCATGTTATATATCCCCAAGCTTGGATAAAACAACATAATATTCAAGCTCTATATTATTTAGGGTGACTCATAAAAGTGGAGGCGATTAAATATGATGTACTCGGCTGAAGTCTTTACTATCTACGCGATCTGGTTTACTGGTGCGTTTGTTTTTGCGGCACTTTTGGTTAAGATGAATTCCTGATCCCGCTGGGTGGGTCGGGGGGGATTTCAACAAAATAGGCGGCATGTCGTGCGGGTGGGAATCCTGCGGGGCGGGTCTGTTCATGGTGGGTGATCTTATGCTGGATCTGTCCGCCTGCTGGGCTTGAGTCACGGGATGATAAAAATGGTTAAATACTTGGGAGGGTGTCTTTAAAATGAAACGTGTAATAGTTTCGACTGCGGCTGTACTTATGGCGGCAATGTTGCCGTCGCTAGTCATGGCGAGTGTGGCGTGGCCCAAGGGTGACGGCGATCTTGCCAACGGTAAAAAGATTTTCACGGAAGGCAAGGGGAGTGTTCCCGCCTGTAATTCATGCCACGGTCCCGAAGGCCTGGGTGACGACAACATGGGTACGCCACGTATCTCCGGCCAGTTTTATAGTTTCCTCCTGAAGCAATTGGAGGATTTTGCGACCGATAAGCGTACCGATACAACCATGTTCGTCATGAATACCAATGCCAAGGGTCTGAGCGAACAGGACCGCAAGGATGTTTCAACTTATCTGGCGAGCCTGCGCAAGCATGGTGACACCAAGGTATCCAACCTTGAAGAGTTGAAGGCAGCAGGTCAGGTGGTTGGTTTGCCGCACAAGGGCAAGTCGCTGGTCGAGTGGGGCGGTAATGAGAAGGGCATCACCGCGTGCAAGTCATGCCACGGCTATAATGGCATGGGCGCGCCGCCGGTTTTCCCCATGATTGGTCAGCAGCGTTATGTGTATCTTGTCAATCAATTGAAGAAATGGCGTGATGGCAGCCGTGCCAATGATCCCAAGGGTGCGATGCGTGCTGTTGCACAAAAGATGTCGGATGATGATATCAATAACGCAGCCGCTTATCTGGCAATAACTTCATTCTATTCCAGCGGCAATACGCGCCACGCTTACGATCCGCACTAAAACCGGCGCTCGCTGGTTTTCATCAGGTGTACTAAAGGGTGAGGAAGGTTTCCTCACCCTTAATTTTAAGTGGCTCGTCTGAACTTCATGCTTGGGGTTTTGTCTCATTAAAGCGGTCCTTGGTTACTTAGGGCGCACTTGCTGGTGGCGCGAAGCGCATACGTTGTGCGTCCGCGATGCTTGATGATTTCAGATATCCTAATAGGGGCGTTATAACCAAATGAGTAAACAACGTCTCAAGTCTGGCGAGAAGATACTTTTTAGTATTTTCGGTGCTTTTTTTGTATTGGGAATCATTGCATTCATTGCTATGGAAGTGGTGCGCTCGCGCTCCGACACCCCGATGTTTGTTGCAACCACCCACTTCAAATTTTCGCCAGTGGGGCTGGAAGGTTCCAAAGTTTATCGTGAGGCCCGTTGCAACTCCTGCCACCGGGCGATGCGTAATGGCACGAACATGGGAGCGAGTCTCGATGGCATTGGTTCCAGGCGTTCTTTGCAATGGATGGAAAGTTTTTTCATTGACCCGGAAAAAACTTATGGTGGCCCGACGCTCGATCACGGTTTGCCGCCCAAAGAAGCGGCCTATGTAACATCATTGCCCAAAGAAGATCTGCATAAAATCGCCGTATTCCTTTCTGAGTTAAGGGCGGATCGTGGCTCTGCTGCAGCGGCCTTACCCCCGAAGGAGCGTTCTGGGTTTATTGACGGCATGGTGGGAACCTTTGCGCCGGAAACCTGGAAGGATAAATATCAAGATATACGCGACAAGCCACAGAGTAGTGGTTCTGCCGTAGAGGAACATCGGCACTAATGAGCAACAATGAACCCTGGTTGCATCAAAACGAAATAGAATACAAACGTTATACATTATGGTTTTTTTATGCCTGCGTAATATATAGCTTGATCGGTTTTTCTTGGGGTGTGGTAGTAGGTATGCTGCCGGATCTGCGGGATTTTATTAATAATCGCCCCCATGCTCATTTGATCATGCTTGGTCATGGACATATCAATCTGCTGGGTTGGGTGGAGATGGCTATTTTCGGGTCTGTGTACTTCATTGTGCCACGCTTGGTGAAGCGGCCCATTTTTAGTCTAAAGTTGGTGAAGGTTCATTTTTGGACGCACAATTTTGGTCTAATGGGTATGGTAGTGTTTTTTGTTGCCGCAGGCACAATGGGTGGTCTGGCGAGCATGGAAATGCCGCCTGATGAAGTTAAAACAATCGTGAAACCATTCATGATATTGGTTGGTGTATTTGGCTCAATAGTATTGCTGGCCAATTGTATCTGGGCATACAACATCTTTCGCACATGCTCGGGATGGAAAGAGCGCCAATGAAAATGACTAGTGGTCACGCAAACAATCAGATTGCTAGCCGTCGTTTTGCCATGAAGGGTGTAAGTGCCGTCTGTACGCTGTTTGTTGGCTTGATGCTTGCCGGGTGTGACGCTGGAAATAACAAGGAGACCCTTCTGGTCGGCCAGAAAGCGCCCAGCCTCAGGACAAAAACCCTGGCCGATGTTGGAGGGGATTTCAGCAAGATCACCAGTTACCGCCAGCCCGATGAGCGGATGTATCAGTATTCGATTGACGAGGCGCTTAAAACAGGCAAGCCTATTGTTCTGGAGTTTGCCACGCCCGGTCATTGCACCGTCTGCGATGTGCAGTTGCAAATGTTGAAATCGCTGCTTACCAAATATGAGTCCCAAGTACTTTTCCTGCATATGGATCAATATCAAAATACCGAAGCCTTTATTGCCTTTCGCGTGAAAGGTGACCCTTGGACGTTTGTGATCGACAAAGATGGCGTGGTGCGGTCGAAGCATTCCGGACGAATGTTGTATGGCGAGATTGAGGCAGCCATTACCCGCGTTTTGCCTGCGAAGGGTTAGTATGGCGGGATCAGAAAAACGCTACGTCCTGGTTCAGGATCGCAAGGGCATGACCTGGGATTTGCTGCTGTATGCACCCACTGTGGTGTTCCTTGTGGCGATAGCCCTTAAAGTATGGTTTGGGCCGAACCAGAGCTGGGCATATCTGTTGGTTTTCATGGCCACTTTTTTCCTGCTGACGGGCGCCAACCGCATCCTCAAAACCCGCTTGATGATATTGCCGACGGCGCCAGTCGCTATCGATGTAGGTAAGCAGCGCGTGCGCCTGGAATTGCGTAGTGGTACGCAGGTGGATCTGGTGCAGGGTGTGCGGTTTTTTGCGGATTTTGCGGGGAAGAGTTTCGCTTTGACAGGTTTGGATTTGTCCGGAAAGAAACAGCAGTACGTTTTTCATCTGGGACAGTTCGCCGATGAGTCTCAGTTCAAGGACGCCAAGTCGTTCTTGCAGGTTTATAAATAACGATTACGGGTGAGCGAATAACTCCTGGCGCGCCGCTTCGGTGACGGCAACTACGGCTGGATGAGTCAGCCGACGTTCCACCGAGATGGCGTAGAACCGTTCAGTGACTTCATCGATCCGGCCTATGGCCTCGACGCCATACTGGCGCTGCACTTCGTCGGCGATCACCGATGGCGCGATGAAGATACCGATGCCGGATTGCCCGAAGGCCTTCATCAAAGCGCTGTCGTCGAATTCACCCACGATGCGCGGTTGAATCTGCCGCTCGCCAAACCAGCGCATGAGCCGTCCCCGGACGATGGTATTTTCGCCCGGCACCAGCATGGGCGCGCCTTGCAAGCTGTGCGGAAATCCGCTGCCGTATAAGGCGGCGAGTTTGGGTGTGGCGAAGAAGGTGATGCCGCATTCGCCGAGTTTGTGGCTATACCCCTTCACATCCATCTCTGGAGGCATCGGGCTGTCCGCGATCACCAGATCGAGGCGCTGAATCGCCAGTTCCGCCATCAATCGCTCCAGTTTGTCTTCGCGGCACACGATACGCAGCGGCTCGGATAGCGCCATTGCGGGGGCGAGTAGACGGTAGGCGATGGATTTGGGTACGACATCGGCAATTCCAACCCGAAACAGCGTGTGGCGATCCTCAGGCTGAGTGCGCAGCATTTCCTCCAATCTCCCTCCCGTTTGGAAAATCTCTTCGGCATAGGAGAGCGCGAGCCGACCGGTCTCCGTGAGTTTCAGGCGTCGTCCGGCCCGCTGGAACAGGTCAACACCCAGCGTTTCTTCGAGCAAGCCGATCTGTCCGCTGATGGTTTGCGGCGTGAGATTCAGTTGTTCGCAAGCGCGGACGATGCTGCCCGTTTTGGCGACGGCCCAGAAGTAGTGCAACTGTTTGTAATTAAGCATGGCGGCGCCTCAATAGTTCGTAAATTACTAATTATACAGCAGAATAACACTGCTTTTCTTGCTGATGGTTGACGCCTATCCTGAATGCGTAGGGTTCACTCACCACCTCCGAGGGGGTATGAGAGGATCTGCTGCCGCTTCACGCTGAAGCGGTAAATCTTCACGAAATGTTAATCATATAAGGGAATGATAATCATGAGCATGAAATCTTTTTTGTTGATGGGATGTCTTGGTATCGCTGCTTTGCAGACTTCTGCCGCATGGTCCATAACGCTGCCGCCACACGCTGCCGCAAAGGTGCCTGCCGCAGTTGTTCAGAAACTTGAAACAGGAACGCCCCAGGAGGTAATCGTATTATTTGATGACGTCGGCATTCAAAAAGAAGTTGCCGCAATGCGGGAAGCGGTTGGCTTGACCTCCGATGACGAAACACTGCTTTCTTTTAAAAAAAAGGCTTCGACACTACAAAATCAAGAGTATTTTCCAAATTAAAACGCACCGAAGTGGGGGTCGTTATCAACTATAGCCATCTGCCGATGGCGTTCGTCAAAATCAAGAATGGGCAGGCGCTTGAGAGATTGTTAAATGACCCTGACGTCGTGGCTGTCTACGAAAATGTAGCCCATGAAGCGACTCTTCCACAGAGTTTAGCATTGATCAATCAGCCCATTGCTCAATCGTTCGGCAAGACCGGCCGGGGTACTATGGTAGCCGTTCTGGACACGGGCCTTGACTGGACTCAGCCTGGTTTTGATGCGGTATTTGCCGGCTGGGGATGCACTGCAGTTGGGGGCAGTTGTAAGGTGCGCGTTGCCATTGATTTTGCGCCCAACGATGGCGTGCGTGATGATTTCAGGATGCACGGTACAAATGTCGCCGGCATCGTGGCGGGTGTTGCCCCTCAGACATATTTTGCGGCGCTCGATGTGTTTTCGGGTTCGACGGCGCAGACTG
This sequence comes from uncultured Gammaproteobacteria bacterium, assembly GCA_947085925.1. GTDB lineage: Bacteria > Pseudomonadota > Gammaproteobacteria > Ga007554 > LNEJ01. The sequence goes on along the minus strand of CAMTYI010000079.1, from coordinate 8,731 downwards.
CTCATATAGTGGCGGCGATCAACTGGGTGGTGCAAAACGCGCGCCCTTACAATATTGTCGCCATGAATATCAGCTTGGGTATTCCAAATGTTGGACATAGTGCCGAGTGCGGCAGTTCCTGGGCCACCTCCGCATTTCAGAATGCCCGGAGTGTTGGAGTAATACCGGTGGTTGCATCAGGTAATGATGGATTTCTCAATGGAATCTCCGAACCGGCGTGCGCGCCGGGTGCAGTGCGGGTGGGGGCGGTTTACGACAGCAATTTTGGCTCATACTCAAGAGCGAACTGCTCGGATGCCACCACGGCGGCAGACAAGGTGACGTGCTTTTCAAACAGCGCATCTTTACTGACGCTGCTGGCGCCTGGTGCCAGGATTACTGCTGCGGGGACTACTCAGTCTGGCACTTCTCAAGCGGCACCGCATGTTGCAGGGGCCGTCGCGGTGTTGAGGGCGTTTAATGGCTTTCCAGGGGATACGCTGGATAATACGGTGGGTCGTATGGTCAATAGCGGTGTGCCGGTGAGGGATCACAGGAATGGCATAATCAAACCCCGCCTCAACCTTGGCAGGGCGCTGGGCCTCAATTAGGGCATGGCAGGCAACCCTGGCGGAGAGGTTTATCCGCCGCCAGGGTACGTTTAGCAGTGGGCAAGCTAAAGAGGACCATCTGCGGGAGGTATGGTATTAACGTTTGTTCGGATTAGGGTATTGATATTGGTGCCTCTAACAAAGCTGGGCCCGAGTTCATCGGGTATTGCCGGGCCAGGATCGAGTACTGCCTGCTCCATCCATCCGATACAGCCATTCCACATAGTGCATAAAAATTCAAAATTTTCAGGAGCTACAACAGGAGTGGCCATGTTGTTAATGCCCCCCTCTGCGCGTGCCTGCCCGGCAGAAAAAAACAGTAGCAAGAGTGCAGTCCCACAGATTGTATTTCGCAGATTCATTTTGATTTTACTCATTAGATTGCTCCCAAGGTCATCGTGCCCTTGCCCAGCAAGGTTTTGCCGCCATAGTCCGCTTGGCGCTAGGCAAGCTAAAGAGGACCATCTGCGGGAGGTATGGTATTAACGTTTGTTCGGATTAGGGTATTGATGTTGGTGCCTCTAACAAAGCTGGACCCAAGCCCGGATGGCTCGCCAATATCGGGCATTGCCACTACTGCCTCGTAAGGGGATTTCAGGAAATCAAATAGGCCTCCCCTCTCGCAGCCAATCGCTTGACACCTAATTTCATCAGTTACCCCAATAGTGGCCATGTTGTTAATGCCCCCCTCTGCGCGTGCCTGTCCGGCAGAAAAAAACAGCAGCAAGAGTGCAGTCCCACAGATTGTGTTTCGCAGATTCATTTTGATACTCCCTCGAGATTTGCTATGCCTGCCTGAAAATGTCAGGTTTTGGCTCAAATGAAAAGAAAAATAACCCGCTCTTTATATGGAGAATGCTGGCCGCAATGTTTATGTAACGGCACGTGTTTTCGAATCTTTATAAAGGTGGCTGGCCCAACAAAATAATTAAGCATGGCGGTGCCTCAATAGTTCGTAAATTCCGAATGATATAACAGAATAACACTGCTTTTCTTTGTGATAGTTGACGCCTATCCTGAATGCGTAGGGTTCATCCACCACCCCCGAGGGGGCATTCAGAAGGCGGACTTATATGCAAATCAATATTTATGCACACGGGTTTACTACCACAGAAGCTCTGCGCGAGCATGTCGCCAGGCGTTTGCATCATGCGTTGGGGGGCTGCGCTGACCATGTCTCCCAGGCTAGGGTGCGCCTGTCGGATGTCAACGGCCCGCGCGGCGGCGTGGATAAGTGCTGCCAAATTCAGGTGCACTTGGCGCACCTGGCCGATGTGGTTATCGAAAATACTGAATCCGATCTCTATGTTGCCATCGACCGTGCGGCGGAACGGGTGGGCAGGACAGCGGCGCGTCACATTGCCCGGCAACGACGGCCGGTTCGTATGTCGTCGCGTCAGGAACCCGCTTCCGACTCGCTGGCGGAATTTGAGTCCACGTCGGAGTCAAGCATTCAACTCAACGCTCATCAGAGGTAATGCACCATGAACATGAATTTGCAAACAACACCCCTTGGCCGTACCCAGGTATCGGTTCTGGAAACCAACAAGGTGATACGCAACACCTATATGCTGTTGTCGCTGACGCTGGCGTTCAGCGCTCTCACAGCGGGCGTCTCGATGGCGTTGAATCTGCCTCACCCTGGTCTGATTATCACCTTGGTCGGCTATTTTGGGTTGCTCTTCCTCACTGCCAAATTCAGAAACAGCGGTCTGGGCTTGGGATTTGTTTTCGCTCTCACGGGCTTCATGGGCTATACTCTCGGACCTATACTTAACAGCTATCTCAGTCTGCCCAACGGCGGTCAGGTGGTGATGACTGCCATGGGTGCCACCGCCGCCGTTTTCCTCGGCCTTTCCGGCTATGCCGTGACCACCCGCAAGGATTTCAGTTTCATGGGCGGCTTTCTCATAGTCGGCATTCTGGTGGCCTTCCTTGCAGGCCTCGGCGCAATATTCTTTGAGCTGCCTGCCCTGTCGCTAGCTGTCTCCGCCATGTTCGTGCTGCTCATGGCGGGGCTGATTCTGTATGAGACCAGCAACATCATTCACGGCGGTGAGACCAATTACATCATGGCAACAGTGACGCTGTTCGTCGCCATTTTCAACCTCTTTACCAGCCTGTTGCATCTGCTGGGTTTTGCCAATAATAGCGAGTAATGGCGTGATTCAATCAAATCTGAGTTCAATGAAAGTGGCGGGGACCATGGCGCGTATGAGGGTCATTGTGATAGCGTTAGCGGTCGTCGGTCTGGCGGGTTGTGAGCAGGCTGAACAGTCTGCCCAGCGGGTCATGGGCAAGGCAGAGCAATCGGCGCAGGGGGTCATTGATCAGGCCAAACAGGCCGCTGGCACGCTGCTCGGCCAACCGGGCGAAGATCAGGACAAGGAGACCAAGGAGAAGTCCAAGGATACGGGCGAAGAACATGAGCAGAAATCCGCCGAAGGCAAGGATGAGTGACGCGGCCGAGTTTTGCAGAGGCGGGCGGATGCATACTGCCCGCCAGCCCTATTCGCTGGAACACATCACCTATCCGCAACCGCAGGAGCAAAGCAGGAAATGATTTTGAGCAAACAAGAGCTACCTCCGATTCCATCAACAACCCCGTTGAATGCCGCATGGAATTGGAACTTGACTGTCATTGATGCGCAAAACTGGGTAAAGGACATTTTTGTCAAGCCTCGCGTCACTCGCTACCCGGTCAAATTGTTGCGTTACTGGTTTATGTATAACCTGATTCGAGAGGAGCAGGCCCGGCTTGGGCGACCGTTGCGTGTGTGCGAAATTGGCGTTGACCGGGGGCAAATGCTGCGCTTCACGCGAGATGCCGGGTTTACCGATATTGAGTCCTGGGTGGCGGTGGATTGCAGGCTGCAACCCGAATTGCGTGAGTCTGGCTATACAAGACAGATCGAGGCTAATGTTGATCTGCCCGATTTTTCTCTGGATGAAAAATACGATGTGATTATCGTGCTTCACCTTCTGGAGCATCTCTTTGAGCCGGAACAATTGACCCATCGGTTGTCCGCCGCGCTAGCGCCCGGCGGGGTCATGATCGGCGGTTTTCCGGTCACGCCAAAATGCGCGGTTTCCTATTGGCAGAAGAGAATCCGCCGTACTGCGCCAAAGTTTGGCCATGTTAGTGTATTCTCACCGCAACGCGTGGAAAACATGGCGAACAGCTCCGGACTCCGCCTTGACTTTATTTCTGGCGCTTTCCTGATGCGGAAAACCGGCTCATTTATTGAAAATTCCAAAATATGGCTACGGTTGAATCTGCTGTTTGGTGCTCTTTTTCCCGCGCTGGGTGGCGAAATCTATTGGCGAATGCGTAAGTGAGTCTTTCTGGCGCACTATCAGCGTCTTGATGCAAGGCTGGAAGCCCGATGTGGAATCCCTATGTAATCATTCTTGTCCTCTTCGTCGTTGCCGGCCTTGCCGCCACCCTCTGGGGCTTGATGGTTATCGCCAAGGGCCGACGAACGCTGCGCTGGCCCTCGATCGAAGGCACAATCGAAGAGTCCAGTCTCGCCTCGGATACCGATGATCTGTTTCCACACATCCTGTTCAGCTACAGCGTGGGTGCTCAAATTTATAGGCGCGAACTTGGGTTTCCGAGCGGGACCAATCCGACGCCGGAATTTGCAGCGAGCTATGTCAAGAAGTTTCCCGCAGGCGCGAGCGTCCGGGTCTTTTACGATCCCGAACGGCCGGATCAGGCTACGCTTGAACCCGGACTGGCGCAGGGTGACTGGATGATACTTACCTTAGGTATCTCAGCCACGATTCTCGGGATTTTGTTGCTGGTATTTGGTCAAACTTGAGGCTGGCACATAGAGCCATCTAAAAGTCATCCTCAATCATCGCTTTGAGCGCTGCCAGCCGGTTTCGCTCCTGTGGTGTCAGGTATTTCATCTGATAGAGTTCGACCGCGCCGGGCGTGGCGAGAATTTTGCCGAATTGCTGTATCCATGCGTCCAGTTGCTCATCCCGGTATTGATAGTCCCCAAAGGGAAAGGGTGCCCAGCCCTCGCCATCGCGCCCGGCAAACTCTTCGGGTGTCATCTCGATAGGGAATATTTCTTTGGCGCGCTCTTCCAAGTCAAGCGGGGCCAAGGGGCGCTGCATCTTGTTTTCGGGCATGGTTCTGGTCTTTGGCGTGTTGGTTAAATCAGGTGTAAAGCGTAACATATCCGATGTAATGAAATTGCCGCTTCCCTTTTTTGGTGATTCGCGTAAAATACCCGGTTTTATTCCGCCTGCGCGTGGCGCGGGTTCTTCAGGTTTTGATTCAAAGGAAGCAGACACAATGGTAACCATTCGTTTGGCACGCGGCGGCGCGAAAAGACGCCCTTTTTACCACATCGTCGTGACCGATTCGCGCAATCCGCGTGATGGCCGCTATATCGAGCGCGTAGGGTTTTTCAACCCCGTTGCGACCGGCGGCGAAGTGCGCCTGAGCGTAAACAATGAGCGGGTGAATTACTGGGTATCCAAAGGCGCCCAGCCCTCCGAGCGTGTTGCTTCGCTGGTCAAGCAGCAGGCCGCCTGATAAGGCAGGGTCAGCGGGCGGCGTATGCGCTCGCTGGCCGCTCTCGGCGCACCCATAGAAGATGAGTATCCTGAAGGCGGCAAGCGACAATCCCTCTGATTTGGTTGTAGTTGGGCGGATTTCCGGCATTTTCGGGGTGCGCGGTTGGGTCAAGGTGTATTCCTATGCTCATCCGCTGGAAAATATTTTGGTCTATAACCCTTGGCAGGTATGCCTGGGGAGCGAGTGGAAGGCCATGAACGTGCAGGGCGGGCGACCTCACGGCAAGGGCATCGTCGCGCAGCTTGAGGGCTTCAGTGATCCCGAATCCGCCAGGGTTCTGTTGGGTGCGGATATCGCGGTGCGCCAGGATCAGTTGCCGCCACCTCACTCCGGGCAGTATTACTGGAGGGATTTGGTGGGTCTGGCTGTCGAGACGCTCGACGGTGTTGCCCTGGGCACGGTGGATCATCTATTGGAAACCGGCGCGAATGACGTGCTGGTGGTCATGGGTGACCGGGAGCGTCTGCTTCCCTACATTGACCAGGTGGTGGTTGAAGTCGATTTGCATGAGAAACGCATGCGCGTTGATTGGGATCCTGAGTTCTAGCGGATGCGTGTCGATGTTGTCACACTGTTCCCGCCCATGTTCGAGGGTTTCACACAACAGGGTGTGACGGGCAGGGCGGTGCAGCGGGGAGTGTTGCAGTTGGGGCTGTGGAACCCGCGCGATTACACGCATGACCGCCATCGCACCGTTGATGCCCGCTCTTATGGCGGTGGCCCCGGCATGGTGATGATGGTGCAGCCATTGCGTGATGCAATCCGTGCGGCGCGTGCTGCCGACGCGGAGCCAGTGCGGGTGATTTATCTCTCGCCGCAGGGACGGCGCCTGGATCAGGCTGGTGTGCATGAACTGGCTGCACGATCCCGGTTGCTGTTGGTGGCGGGCCGTTACGAAGGGATAGACGAGCGGGCGTTGCAGGCTGAGATCGACGAGGAATGGTCGCTCGGCGACTATGTCCTCAGCGGCGGCGAATTGGCGGCGATGGTGATTACCGATGCCGTGGCGCGGTTGCTGCCCGGTGTGTTGGGGCATGAAGATTCCGCGCAACAGGATTCATTTGCCGAAGGACTGCTGGATTACCCGCACTATACCCGGCCTGAAGAGGTTGATGGGATGCGGGTGCCGGAGGTGCTGATGAGCGGTGATCATAAGGCGATTAATCGCTGGCGGTGCAAGCAGGCGTTGGGGCGGACATGGCTGAGACGGCCAGACATGCTGGAGGTTTTGACGCTGGATGCAACACAGCGTGAGTTGCTGGATGAGTTCCAGAGAGAATACAAGAAGTTGTAGATATGCAAGGTGCGCCACGCGCATAACCGGCTTGATTCAAAGAAGCTAAGATTTAACTGATTGGAGCGACAAACTATGAACATTATTCAACAAATCGAAGCCGAACAGATGACGCGTGTGTTGCCTGCTTTTAACCCGGGCGACACAGTGACGGTGCAGGTGAAAGTGAAGGAAGGCAATCGTGAGCGTTTGCAGGCTTTTGAGGGCGTTGTTATCGCCAAGAGCAATCGCGGCTTGAATTCTTCCTTCACCGTGCGCAAGGTTTCCCATGGTGAAGGCGTGGAGCGTGTTTTCCAGACATACAGCCCGGGCATTGATTCTGTTTCGATCAAGCGCCGTGGCGCCGTGCGCCGCGCCAAGCTTTACTACCTGCGTGATCTGAAAGGCAAGGCCGCGCGCATCAAGGAAAAGCTGTAATATCCCTTCCTTTGTCCCTCTTGATTGTCCGAAGAGGGATAAAGGAAATGTCGGCGGGGCGGTAACCCTTTCCTGTCGATAGATATCTTCCTGATAATAAATTCCAAGCGGGGTGAGCGCGCTGTGATGAGAGACGGACGTTGCAACAAGCATCGCCGGTTTCCCTTCGCGCGCGCCGTTTCCCATTTCATGTATTTACTTCCCCGTTGTCCCCCCCAGACAAATAACTCCCGCACGGTTCCTGTTCTGGCCCTATGGCTGGCACTGTTTGCCATGCCCGTGGCGCATGCCGATCAATTTGAAGACCTGACCGCGTTGGCAGGGCAAGGCGCTGCTGGTCTTGCAATACGCCTGATAGATACGCATCAGCCTGCCGCCTCACAAAGCCCCGCTGATTGGGTGCAATGGGAGCGTGTGCGGCTAGCCATCTATCAGCGGCAGGGGGATGTGGGGGCGGTGGCGCAACGGGTGAGTGCCTTGCCGCAAAATATGCCGCAAGAGTTTGCCCGATGGGCGCTTGCGCAGGGCGCGGCGGCGCATCTTGAACTTGGGCATGGCGCGTCGGCACGCGAGTCGCTGCTACGCTTGTTGTGGACGCCCGGTGAAGCTGTGGAAAGCCGCCAGTTCGCGCAGTGGCGCGTGATGGTGATTCGCAGCTATATCATGGACGGTCTCAAGGACGACGCGTATACCGCGATGCTGCGCTATCAGCAGGATTATGGCGATACGGATGCGCAACCCCAGTTGCTGCGCGCGCAGGTGATGCTGGTTTCGGGCCGCGCCGCTGAGGCTATCCCATTGTTGTTGACTGCGACGGGGCCGGAGGCTTACACGCTACGCTTATTGGCGCGTCTGCGCAGTGGCGATAACCTGGAAGCTATCATGCGCGAGACGACGGGTGCGTTGGCGGACAACAAACTGGCCGCGCCTATCAAGGCCAGGCTGTGGGCCACGCAGGCCGAGGCGGCGGAGCGTAGCGGCGATTGTGCCCGTCAGGTGCGAGCGCTGGAGCAGGTGGCGCTTTTGGATCAGAGTGCATTGGCGCGAGACGGTCTGTTTACCATCACTTTTGATACGGTGTGGGATGCTTATCGGAGTTGTGCGCGCGCGGTGGGCAATCGCGAGCAATTGTTAATGGGTGATTTCGAGCCGTGGTTTGCGGCGGCGCTGTACCTGGTGGCTACGCAGCCAGTCGAGGCGCGGGCGGTCTTTGCGATGCTGGCGCAGGAGGGTGATACGCTGGAGATCCGCCTGCGAGCGCATCGGGAGTTTCTCAAGCTGATGACCAAAGAAAAGCAGGGCGAGGAGTTGGTGCGTCGCTTATACCGTGATCCAGGGCGTTTTTCCTAGCTTTGTTCGATATGAAATTGTCTTATGATGCCATTCTGACAGCGCCTTTTCCCCAGGCGAAGCTGGGTGTTCGCATTGACCGTGGCGCGCTGTGCAGTATCGACTTTCTTGATCCCAACGTAGATGATCTGCCGCCAATAAACCCCGTTGCTCGGGACGTGGCGCGACAGATGATGGCGTATTTCGCCAATCCCGCCCATGTTTTTTCGTTGCCGCTGGCGTTGTTGGGGACACCTTTTCAACGCCGCGTATGGCAGGCGCTGTGCGAGGTGCCGCCCGGCAAGCCAAGCCGTTATGGTGATGTGGCCCAGCGGCTAGGCAGCGGTCCGCGTGCGGTGGGTGGGGCGTGCCGGGCGAACCCTGTTCCGATCATTGTGCCGTGCCATCGCGTTGTCAGCGCGAGCGGACTCGGCGGATATTCTGGCGAGGTTTCAGGTGAGGGGCTGGCTATCAAACGCTGGCTGCTGGATCATGAAAGCCGAGTGT
>CAMTYI010000078.1:0-6807 GCA_947085925.1 uncultured Gammaproteobacteria bacterium | reverse complement strand
TTTCCTACAGATTACCCAGCATCATCACAGGACACGAAAAGTCCGGCCCTCAACGCCGAGGCCTTCTCACCTCTGTTATCAACCCCTCGGCAGCCGCTTCAATCAGGTCCAGCACACGTTCAAAACCGGTGAGCCCGCCATAATAGGGATCGGGCACTTCCTTCTCACTGAGGTGTGGAGCGTATTCCAGGAACAGCTTGAGTTTGTGCTCGTAACCGGAAGGACAAACCGCGCGCAAGTTATCAAGATTTTCCTCGTCCATCGCCAGAACATAATCGAAGGTTTCGAAATCCGTTACTTCCACCCGGCGCGCGCGTTGCGGGCTGAGATCAACCCCGCGCCGCAACGCCGCAGCCTGGGAACGCCGATCCGGCTCATGGCCAATGTGATAGGCATGCGTACCCGCCGAATCGATCTCGACACTGGTCTCCAGGCCATGCTGGATCACAAGATTGCGAAACACACCCTCAGCCGTCGGCGAACGACAGATATTGCCCATACAAACGAATAAAACACGTACCATTTTCTACTCCGGAATACGGTGGTTTAAACCTTACCTTACCTTGCTTTTCAATCTTACTACTTTTAGCATAGAGCCATGACACAGCCTGATTTCAGCCCGTCTTACTCCCTGACGCAATTGCGCGGCCTGATTGGCCTGCATGTCAACTATAACGGCGCACGCTGCCAGATTATTGAAGTGCTGGAGGACGAGCCCGCCCTGATCCTTCAGGATTGCGAGAAGCACACAATGATCCAGCCGGATCAACTCGGCGAGGCCCACCGCCGTGTGCCCTCAACCTTTACCCTTCCTGTCCTGAGCGGCGACAAAACCGGACTCAATCCGATATTTCTGGATCTGAATTTTCTGGACGCTTAACCTCCAAGAATCTGGCGCACCCGCAGCAAATCCTCTTCCGTATCAACGCCAACCCCCGGTGGCTCCAATGCCTCGGCGACATGAATCCTGCGGCCCTGCCACAAGGCTCTTAGCTGCTCCAGGGATTCGGTCTGTTCGAGCACGCACGGCGGCCATTGAACGTAGTCCTGGAGGAAGGCTGCGCGGTAGGCGTACAGGCCGATGTGTCGGTAGTGTTCGGAGCGGGCAGGCAGTTCGCCGGTGGTGGCAATGAAGGCATCGCGGTCCCAAGGGATTGCGGCGCGGCTGAAATACAGGGCGTAACCTTGTTGATCCATCACAACTTTCACGAGGTGCGGATCGAACAATTCACCCGCGGTCTTGATGCGCTCGCACAAGGTGGCGATGTCGGCCTGCGCATGCAATTGCAGGTTTTCTGCAACCTGGTGTATCAGTGCGGGCGGCATGAGGGGTTCATCGCCTTGCAGGTTGACGATAATTTGATCGTCGGCATAGCCCATTAGCCGCGCCACTTCGGCGAGACGGTCGGTACCTGAGGGGTGGTGCGTTGCAGTCATGCACACATACGCGCCAAAGCCTTCGGCCACGCTACGGATGCGCTCGTCATCGGTGGCCACTACCACCTCGGCAGCACCGCTTTCCAGCGCGCGTTCATAGACGTGCTGAATCATGGGCTTGCCGCCAATATCAAGCAGTGGCTTGCCGGGTAGTCGGCTGGACGCGTGGCGTGCGGGGATGATGACACGGAACACCGTCAGATCTCCTCGTCCACTCCCAGTTTACGCGCCTCTTCTTCCAACATGACAGGGATTTCGTCACGGATTGGATAGGCCAGACGGTCCGCCTTGCAGATGAGTTCCGCTTCTGCCTTTTTGTAAACGAGTGGACTCTTGCAGATGGGACATACAAGAATATCGAGCAATTTTTTATCCATTTTTCACCTTCCTTAACGCCAGCAAGTTAAGCAATTGCTTGCCAAAATCCTCATCCAGCTCCGCATCCACCGGCAGATACCAGTGCTGCGTACCGGCAAACCTGCGGCATTTTACCGCGTCTTTTTCGGTCATGATAACAGGCGCATTGTCGCCGAATTGAACGTCCTGCGCCATAAACGGATGGTGATCCGGGAACGCATGCTCGATGATGGTCATTCCGAGACTTTTGAGGTGATCAAAAAACCGCACCGGATGACCAATACCTGCAACCGCGTGGATAACCTGCCCCTGAAAATCCGCAGGCTGACGCGTCAAGGATTCATCGCATACATTACGGATCAAACCACCATGCAGCCGCATGGAAAACTGGCCTTGCCCTGCCTGTCCGTTGTTCACCACGACCAGATCCACGCTCTTTAATCGGCCTTGCGGCTCGCGCAACGGCCCTGCGGGCAGACAATAACCATTACCGAAGCGGCGCGTGCCGTCGATCACTGCGATTTCTATATCACGGCCCAGCGCATAGTGTTGCAAGCCGTCGTCGGAGATAATGATGTCACACACCGCATTTTCCAGCACCTTTCTGGCTGCGGCAACGCGATTCGGCGCAACCGCCATCGGGCATCCACAGCGCTGCGCCAACAGCACTGCCTCATCCCCCACCAGGGCGGGGTCACTGCCTGCATCCACCTGTTGCGGCCACTGGCGGGCCGTGCCGCCATAGCCTCGGCTGACAATGGCGGGCGAATACCCTGCCTGTTTGAGATGCTCAACCAGCCACGCCACCAACGGCGTTTTGCCAGTGCCGCCAACACTGATATTTCCAACCACGATGACCGGCACGGGCAACCGCGTGACCTTGCGCAATCCGGCACGATACACGGCGCGGCGCAACATGATCACCAGGCAAAACAGCCAGGACAAAGGCATCAGCAAGACCGATATGGGATTATTGCTGTACCAATAATGATCCAGCCTCTGCATGCGCGTTAATTGATTTCCGCAGCAAACTGCATGCGATGCAGATTGGCGTAATGCCCGCCACGCGCCAGCAATTCGGTGTGCCTGCCCTGCTCCACGATCCGGCCAGCATCCATCACCACAATCACATCCGCCTGTTCAATGGTGGACAGTCGATGGGCGATAATCAGCGTGGTGCGGTTGCGCACAAGCTGGGCAAGCGCGGCCTGGATCATACGCTCTGATTCGGTATCCAGCGAGGCAGTGGCCTCGTCGAGAATCAGCACGGGCGCGTCCTTCAGCAGCGCGCGGGCAATCGCCAGACGCTGACGCTGGCCACCGGACAACATCATGCCCTTCTCGCCGACAATGGTCTGCAAACCCTGCGGCAGCTTACGAATAAACTCCATCGCATGCGCCGCCTCAGCGGCACGAATGATACCCGCCTCATCCACACCACCCTGGCGTCCATAGGCAATGTTGTTGGCTATAGTGTCATTGAACAGAGTCACATCCTGACCCACGAGTGCGATTTGATTGCGCAGATCCTCAAGCTTGAAGTCGCGGATGTCGCAACCGTCAAGCGTGATGCGGCCCGTAGTCAAATCATAAAAACGCGGCAGCAGGCTGACCAGCGTTGTTTTACCGCTACCGGAGCGCCCGACAAATGCGACGGTCTGGCCGGGTTCAATTTTCAGATTAATATTGTCCAGCACCTTGCCCTTCGTGGCGTCGTAGGCAAACGAGACATTGCCGTATTCGATGGCGCCACGCGCACGCTCGATGCGTGCAGTACCGGTATCCTTTTCCGCCTCGCAATCCAGCAGGCCAAAAATGCTTTCCGAGGCAACGATGCCACGCTGTATCGAGGAATGAATTGTGGTCAGACGCTTGAGCGGTGTGAGCAGCATGGTCATGGCGACGATGAACGACATAAACGTGCCCACCGTGATCTTTGCCAGCATGGAATCCATAGTCGCCAAGTAGATGATGCCGGCCAGCGCAGACCCCGCAACCAGTTGCACCAAAGGGACGCTCGCTTCCCGCGTCGCCGTCATTTTCATGTGTTGGCGCCGGTTGACTGCGTTCACGTTGTCAAAAATTTCCGCCTGGTGGCGCTGGCCACCGAAAATCTTGATGACACGCTGCCCGTCAATAGCCTGGCCTACCGCCTCGGTAACGCCGCCCATGCTTGCCTGGATACGGCCACTGATGCGCCGGAAACGCCTGTTCACATAGACCACCAATAATGCAATGAGAGGTCCGGTCAACATAAAGGTGATGGCCAGCATCCAGTTCAGGTAAAACATCCAGGCAAGCAGGCCGGTGATGGTCAGGGTATCCCGCACAACAACGGTCAACACACTGGTGGATGCCTCCGCGACTTGCTCCACGTCATAGACCAATTTTGCAATCAACTGCCCAGAAGAGCTTTTGTCATAAAACCCGGCGGGCAGACGCAGCATGTGTTCGAACATCTCCCGGCGCAGATTGTTAATCACCTGCCGCCCCACCCAGGTCATCCCGTAGGAGGATATAAATCCGCTGACACCGCGCAGAATAAATAATCCGATAATCGCCAGCGGAATGATGCGGATGGTATCCGGATCTTTGTTTACGAAGCTGCCATCCAGCATGGGTTTCATCAGCGCGGCAAAGCCAGTGTCGGTGGCCGCCAGAAACACCATGGCAACGATGGAGACGGCAAAGATTTTCCAGTAGGGCCGCGCATACCCAAGCAGACGGCGGTATACCACAGAGGCGCTAGGGGGAGATGAATCAGTCATTATTGATTATTGGCGGGCTGGCTTTTGCGTAGTGGCCAGCGAAAGATGAACAAACCCAAGCTGGCCTGCGGCATCCATGGCGGTAACGACGGCCTGATGCGCGGTCTTGGCATCGGCACTGATCAGTAGTGGGATTTTCGTATCGTCGCCTGCCGCCGTGCGAATCGCCTGCTTCAGGGTCTCAAGTTGGGTATTGATCACCCGTTGCTGATTGACATAGAAACGCCCTTCGGCGTCGATGGTAATTTCCAGCGGTTTTTTCGGCTCCTGACGATGCTCGGCGGAGGCCTCCGGCAGATTGAGGGTAATCGCGGACTGTTTATTGAATGTGGTGGAAAGCATAAAAAACACCACCAGCAGGAGCGCAACATCAACCAACGGAATGAGATTGACATCGGGTTCTTCCCTGCGGGACTTGCGAAAATTCACGCGATCTTCTTCCGCGCCACGGGCGTGGCCTCTTTTTCGCTGTCGCGCTCGCCGTGCAGCATCTCAACCATTTTAAGGGATTCTTGCTCCATGTAGACCACCAACTCGTCCACACGTCCGCGAAAGTAACGGTAAAACATCAGGCTGGGGATTGCCACCACCAGACCCGCAGCGGTTGTGATCAACGCCTCGGAAATCCCCCCCGCCAGCAGCGCGGGGCTACCCATGCCCTCCCCCCCTGAAATGGCGTGAAAAGCCCTGATAATGCCCGTCACCGTACCCAACAGACCCAGCAGCGGCGAAATCGCCGCAATCGTGCCCAGCGTATTCAGATAGCGCTCAAGTTCCGGCACCACTTGGCGGCCCACGTCTTCGATCGCCTCCTTCATGATCGCGCGGTCACGGCGCAGATTAATCAAACCGGCAGCGAGAATACGGCCAAGCGGAGAATCATTGCGTAACGCGGCAACGTGGCTGGCATCGAGCTGACCGTCCTTCACCCATTGCCAGATCTGCGGCACCAGGCGCGAAGGGCAAATGCGTTTTTTCTGCAACGACCAGAGCCGCTCGCCGATAATCGCCAGCGCGACAATGGAGCACAATATGATTGGCGCCATCACCCAACCACCGGCTTTAACTATTTCAAACACGCAGGATTCCTTACTCGATCACTTTTGAATAGCGCAACCCGGTAATAATACTTGATTTTGAGAGGGTAGCCATACAAATCACAGCACAAGAAACTCATCGCCCGGCGCCATGCGACCATACGCTCGACAGCAGAGCAGCCGCCAGCGAAGCCTGGCCTGAAAAGGAGGTTTAAGTATTCATGGAGCAAGCGGTACGTGCGGCCTGACCACACCACCTTTTATGATATTTTCAATCCGCCGGATGCCTCAGTACTATGGTATCCGCGCGGTCCGGGCCAGTGGAAATGATGTCTATTGGCGTCTCGACGATTGCTTCGATGCGCTTGAGGTAGGCGCGCGCATTCTCGGGCAGCTCATCGTAATACCTGATGCCCACGGTCGACTCTGTCCACCCCGGCATGTCGATATATACAGGCTCGCAGGTGGCAAACGCCTCGGCGCCCACGGGCGGGGTGAGCCGTTCCACACCGCCGCACCGGTAGCCGACGCACAGCCGGATCGTGTCCAGGCCATCCAGCACGTCGAGTTTAGTGATGCACAAGCCGGAGACGCTGTTGATCTGCAAGGTGCGGCGCAACGCCACGGCGTCGAACCAGCCGCAACGGCGTGCGCGCCCGGTGGTAGAGCCGAATTCATGGCCGCGCTTGGATAAATGCTCGCCCATCTCATCGAACAATTCGGTGGGGAACGGGCCGGAGCCGACGCGCGTGGTGTATGCCTTGGTGATGCCCAGCACATAATGCAGCATCTGCGGACCGACCCCGCTGCCAGCACACGCCGCCCCTGCGATGCAGTTGCTGGAGGTGACGAAGGGGTAAGTGCCATGGTCTATGTCCAGCAGCGTGCCCTGCGCGCCTTCAAACAGCAGGTTCTGCCCAGCCTTGTTCGCCTCGTACAGCGCGCGCGGCACGTCCAGCACCAGCGGCTTGATGCGCTCGGCCAGCGCCAGCGCGTCGTCCAATGTCTGCTGGAAGTCCACGGTCGCGGCGTGGAAATGCTTGCTGAACTGCTGCGTGAGCCGGGCGGTTCTGCCAAGTTCCTTGCGCCACTCGCGCAATCCATCGCCGCGCGTCGCGACGAACCCGAACTCGCCCGCGCCCTCACGCTCACCGCCAAGGACCGGATCTACGACTTCGCCGACCTTTCGGACGAGCCGACCTTCCCCG
>CAMTYI010000077.1:0-14377 GCA_947085925.1 uncultured Gammaproteobacteria bacterium | reverse complement strand
ACTGTTCACCATACACTCTTTCCCTACACGACGCTCTTCCGATCTTCGGGCAGTAACTCGGCAATCGCCTTGAGCACCCCCACCTGATACGCCGCGCGCGCACCGCCGCCAGACATGATCAGCGCCACTTTCGGCGTGGCAGGAAATGGGGGTTTTATAGTTGCATTAGCCATACCTTATATATCGGATGGTGCAGGATTTTTATCATGCTTTATTTCAAAAAAACTTCCTCGCCGCCCACTTGCGCAGTTCCTCCAGCACCAGCATCCCCAGTGCAAAGGGAACGACAAACAGCCACACGTCAATCGAGATGGGCGCGGTGCCGAAGACCTGGTTGCCCCAGGATGTGTAGTCGATGAGCAGGATCAATGCGATCTCAGCGGCAATACCCCACAGAATCAATTTATTGTTAAAAAAACCGCGTGAAAGCACTGAATCCCGATCACTGCGACACAGAAAGACATTAACCACCTGCATGACGATGATCGCACTCAGGCATGCGGTGGTGGCCTGGAGATAGAGAGGATCATCGTGCGGCAGCATCTGCCCGTACTGCCATCCCGCGCCGTGCAGGACATAGAAAAATGCGGCCATCGCCGCTACCGCCTCCATACCCCCCAAAAACAGATAGGCACGCAACATCAGCGAGCCGCTCAGCGGACGCGGCGGGCGCTGCATGATGCGGGGATCAGGTTTTTCCGTGCCCAACCCCAGTGCGGGCAGCATGTCCGTGCCCAGGTCCACGGCAAGGGCCAGGGTAACGGTGGGCAGCAGCCCCTCGGGAACATTCGCCACGATGATGCCGATGGCGAAGATAAAATTTTCCCAGAAAGACAGCCCCAACGCCTGGCCGATGAAGAAGAACACCACACCCAGCCCCGACGCCAACAGCGCCACCAGCCGGCTGAGCCGGATAATCTCCTTCTGCAGAGGGGACAACATCTCGCCCGTGGTCTGGGTCAGATGAGCGATCTTGCCAAATTCGGTGTGCATGGCGGTGGCGAAGACCAGGGCGCGGGCCTCGCCGGTGACGGTGGCATTGTTCACCCGCACCCCAAAGGCCTCGATCAGGCGGCAGTCGGCGGGGATATCGTCCCCCTCCTCCAGCAGGATCACATCACCCGGCACCACGTCTTGCGCAGGAATCGCCAGTACCTTGCCCTCCCGCAGCACCTTCACTTGATGGGGCAGCAGCCTTTCCAGCGCAGCAATGGCCTTCTCCGCCCGGTATTCCTGCCAGAAGGAAAACAGGCCATTGAGCAGGATCACACCCAGAATGGCGAGACCCAGCATACCCATGCCCTTCCCAGGCTCGCTGAATTCCGCAACAAAGGCCAGGCCCGCCGCCACCCACAGGATCAGGGCAAAAAAATGGGCAAATCCCTTCAGAAAGCGCAACACCAGCGATTCGCGCCGTAGCTGCTCCACGCGGTTAGGACCAAACTCCGCCAGACTGCGCCGCACCTCGCTTTCAGCCAGCCCCTCCGGGCCACTACGCAGACTATGGAGTGCTTCGTCAACGGTGAGGTGGTGGATTTTCATGATAATGTCATCTTCTCGAAATAACATTTCGTAGGGTACGCAATGCGCACCATCCGTTTTCATGCGGCGTGTGAGACGCCCCCTGCATTTGATAAGATATAGCCCCCTTTTGCCTTGACCTAAATCAAATTCCTTGTGAAAAAAACGATGAATGCCCAGAAAACCGTATTAATTCTCTGCACCGGCAACTCCTGCCGCAGCCAGATGGCCGAGGCCCTGATCAATCATGACCTGGGGCCGCATATCCGAGCCATTTCCGCCGGCACCAACCCCGGCCCCAAGGTGGCGGATGGCGCCATCACAGCACTACAACAGCTCGATATCGAGACCAACGGCCTACATCCCAAAACCATTGATGCCGTGATGGATGAACCCATCGACTTGGTGGTTACGGTCTGTGACAACGCCAGGGAGACCTGCCCGGTCTTTCCCAGGCCCATCGCAACCATCCACATGCCGTTTCACGACCCCCACGGCGAGCCGCTGGAAAGCTTTGTGCGCGTGCGTGATCAGATCCGTGACCAACTGCTGCCGGAAATCAAGCGCCGCTTATGCTGATTGCGGCGCTGATTTTCATCGCCACCCTGACACTGGTCATCTGGCAACCGAAAAAACTCGGCATCGGCTGGAGCGCGCTGGGTGGGGCGCTGGTGGCGTTGCTCAGCGGCGTCATCTCACTTGCGGATGTACCAGTGGTATGGAATATCGTGTGGGACGCCACCTTCACTTTCATCGCCCTGATCCTCATTTCCCTGATACTGGACGCCGCTGGGTTTTTTGAATGGGCGGCGCTGCATGTGGCGCGTTGGGGCAATGGCCATGGACATTGGCTATTTTTACTGATCATCCTGCTCGGCGCCACAGTGGCGGCATTGTTCGCCAACGATGGCGGAGTGCTGATACTTACCCCCATCGTCTTTGAGATGCTGCGCGCCTTGCGCTTCACTCCCAGAGCATCGCTGGCGTTCATCATGGCGACCGGATTTGTGGTGGATACCACCAGCCTGCCGCTGATGATTTCCAATCTGGTAAATATCGTCACCGCCAATTATTTCGATATTTCATTTACCAGTTATGCTCTGGTCATGTTCCCGGTGAATCTGGTTTCACTGGCAGCGACCATGCTGGTGCTCTGGCTATTTTTCCGCAAGGACGTACCGCCGCGCTTTGATGTTGCCGCCTTGGATGATCCTGCCAAGGCGATTCGCGATCCTTTTGTGTTCAAAACAGGCTGGCTTGTTTTGATACTGTTATTGGTTGGATATTTTTCCGCTCACTCGCTGCATTTGCCGGTCTCCGCAATTGCCGGATCAGCCGCGCTCATCCTGATAATGGCAGCGGGACGCGAGCATTTTTTGAAACAACAACCCGCCGCAGTAATCCCAATATCCACCCTGTTGCGCGAAGCGCCTTGGCAGGTGGTGTTATTTTCGCTGGGAATGTATCTGGTAGTGTTTGGCTTGCGCAATCAGGGCTTGACCGCCGAACTGAGCCATACACTTGAATGGCTGGACGGACAGGGAATATGGCTTGCCACGCTCGGCTCAGGCTTTCTGTTTGCCGGCTTATCGGCGGTAATGAACAACATGCCGACCGTGCTGATCGGCAGCCTCGCCATCGACGACGCAACACTCTCGCCAGTGGTACGTGAAGCCATGATCTACGCCAACGTCATCGGCTGCGACCTCGGCTCAAAAATCACCCCCATCGGCAGCCTGGCCACCCTGCTGTGGCTACATGTATTGGCGCAACGCGGCATGCACATCGGCTGGGGCTATTATTTCCGTGTCGGCATTGTGCTGACAGCGCCGGTATTATTATTCACCCTGCTTGGACTAACTGCATGGCTGCAATTCCTGCGTTAATCTTCCCCTTAAAGTCTATGAGACTTGCTCAGGTTTACCGCCAGCCAGTGCGGGCGTCCAGGCAACGCGGTAAGTTGGGCTGCAGGTGGTGCTGAACCTGCGAAGCCCAACATCTCACCGCTCACCCTATCCGTAATACATGTGCTCATCCACCCCCAGCACGTAGGATGGGTGGAGCGCAGCGTAACCCATCATGAAATCTGCTCCCCGAAGTCATGTTCCATGTAGAATCCGTCCCCCGCCCAATCATTGGAATACACCCCATGCCGAACATACCGGTGAAAGGTCGAATGCGGCCATTCCTTCACGTAGCGTACATGACCATGCTTGACCGGATTGTAATGGATGTAATCCACGTGTCGACGCAGATCATCATCGTTGCGTAAGGTGTGTTCCCAGTAGCGGCGTTGCCATATGCCGCGCTCACCTTTGGCAACCCGGCTTGCCGAGCGGCGCTCACCGTGAGGTAAACCGCGTGAAAAAATTGCTTTGATTTTCTTCCAGTGCACGGGGTAGCTTGCATCGCCAGCGGGCAAGGCCCACACGCAATGCAGATGCTCCGGCAATACCACTATGGCAATCAAATCAAAGGGGTGTTCACGTTTCACGTCCGATACCGCACGCCGCAACAAGTCAATGTTGCCCGCCAACAAACGACCCGACCGCTCCGCCAGAGCGACAGTGAAAAAATAGCTTCCGCCGGGGATAAAGTTGCGCCGGCAATCAGTCATTGGGACATTGCAGGTTACAATTTTTCAGCGTGTCTTTGGTATCATTCGATGGGTTACGCTACGCTCCACCCATCCTACGTGCTAGCAATGGGAGTGAAGCAATTGTGGAGAAAGCGGTGTTACCCGCTGCCACGCATCTGATGCGTGCGCTGCCTGCCATAAGTCACGATTTTTTTGCAAATTAAGCCAAAAATCAGGCGTAGTATCGAAGGCACGGGATAAACGCAGGGCCATATCCGGGGAAACGGCACCCCGTTCATTTATAATTTTCGACAACGTCTTTCTTGAGATGCCGAGGATCGACGCCAGCTCATTAATAGTCAAGGACAGAGGCTTTAAATAATCTTCCTTTATGATCTTCCCCGGGTGCGTTGGTTGTCTTTTCACCTTTCTCATAGCCTTACCTCTCAGTGGTAATCGTCATAATCCACAACATAGACATCGCCGTCACTGAACCCGAAAAAAATCCTCCAATTCCCGGATACCTTCACAGCAAACTGATCTTTTTTGTCACCGGTAAGCTTGTGCAGATTGGAGCCTGGATAATTCATATCTTTTATTTCATTCGCGGCATTCAACCTGTCAAGGATTCTCTCAAGTCGGGTAGCGTGTTCTGGCTTTATGCCTTTTTTCTTCCCTGAATGGAAAAAGTCTTCAAGGCCTTTATGTTTAAATGACTTGATCATAAGTCAAAATTGTAACCTTACAGGTTACAACTATCAAGAAATGATTTGCATTATTGCCAGCAAGTGTAGCGTGCGCTGTGCGCACGAAATATCCGCAAAAAAATGCAAGCCGTATCGTTGGGAAACACCCGCATCCATCCCTTTCGCCCAATTCGTGCGCACAGCGCACGCTACGCTTGCTGCATCGGCACGTCGGTAACGCATGTGTTCATCCACCCTCAGTGATGTTGGGCTACCGGGTTAAAGTGCTTGCGCTATATCTTTATTGATATATCATCAACACATGAACGCAAACGACATCATCGCTCAATTGAAAGCCGCCGGTTGGAAGCGGACCGCGTCAAGGGCAACCACCACATCATGGTTAAGGATGGCAAGGCGGTTCCGGTGCCAGCCCACGGCAAGCGTGATGTGGGTGCTGGCCTGGTGTCAGCAATCCAGCGGCAAACAGACGTTAAGCTGAAATAGGAGGCACTATGGATATTCGTTACCCTGCAAAGCTCACTCGTGAGGAGACGGGTTTTTTAGTTGAGTTCATTGATCTGGACGATACATTCACCGAGGGAACCACGGAAGAAGAGGCGTTATTCAACGCAGCCGAGGTGCTGACGGCCATGCTCGATTGGCGACTGGATAATGATCGGCCCATCCCCTCCCCATCCACGGTAGCTGATGCCCATTACATTGCCCCCGATGCTAAAACCCAAGCGGCGCTGCTGGTGCGGCATGCCAGAGAAGGCGCGGCCATCACTATCGCCGATCTGGCCAGAGCGCTCGAAACATCGTGGCCAGCGGCACAACGGCTGGAAAGAGGCAGTCACTGGCCGTCGCTCAAGCAGCTCGATAAAGTGGCGTCGGCACTGGGGAAGCGCCTGGTCTTGTCGTTTGAGTAAGCGTAGCGTGCGCTGCGCGCACGAATTACCTCCCAACGCGGTTGTAGGTTGGTGCTGAGCCTGCGAAGCCCAACATCTCACAGATCACCCTATCCGTCCGCTTATCATCCACGCGCCCATCCCAACCTGCGGTACGACATTCCTTTGCAATGTAGGCATGTCCGGTAAAACATGTTTTTTCAACCGTCTGATGTTGGGCTTCATTGCATTCAGCACCAACCTACAGCCCAACTTACCGCGTTACAGCCCAACTTACCGCGTTCCTAAAGCAGGATTATGTGCGAGTTTTGCCGCCAATGCTTCCAGTCCGTCAATGTATTTTTCAGCTTGAACCCCGCCCCAGTTTTGCAAAGTGTGACCAATAATATTTACCAGATCATTTTGAGCGTGGGCGGTAAATTTATGGCGCGGCATTCCGTACCTGTTTTCTTAAAGTGGCAAAAACGATTTCCCCATCTATGACATTTCCCGCTGTAATATCATCCATGCCTTTTTGAATTTCTGCCTTGAGCCAGTCAGAACGCAGTTGTTCGATGTATTCGTAATCTCTGGCAGAAATAACTACTGCAACAGGCTTGCCGTTCTTGTTAATCCCGATAGGCTCTTTTTGTATTCTCAAGAGCAATTCACCAAATTCACGTTTAGCATCGCTGGCGT
This sequence comes from uncultured Gammaproteobacteria bacterium, assembly GCA_947085925.1. GTDB lineage: Bacteria > Pseudomonadota > Gammaproteobacteria > Ga007554 > LNEJ01. The sequence goes on along the minus strand of CAMTYI010000077.1, from coordinate 8,003 downwards.
TTAATGTTTCCATAGTCTAACCCTCTATTTTAATCAATTTGATTATTTTGATCATTTTATAGGAGTCTGTCAAGTCAAGATATGGACACTAAAAATGCAAGCCAAAAAAACACAATGTTCCACAAAGGGTAAGTTTTGCGACGATTTTTTGCCCCGATGAAGTGGCGTGGGCAATCCGTTTTTTGGGTTGCCTACGCGGATCACCGACAGCACCATCCAACGTTCGTCACGGTTGTTTGTTCCGCGTGGGCAAACAATAAAGACGTTTGCCCACCCTACCCGGCTAACGGGCGCAATCCCGTCAGTTCGATCCGATCCGGGCTACCGGGCTACCGGGCTACCGGGCTACTGGAACAGTTCCGCGCTATTCAAAGCAGATCCATTAGTACCAGCCCCCCCCGTGACCAGCACCTTGCCGTTGGACAGCAGCGTGGCGGTGTGGCTCCATCGCGCAGCCGCCATGCTGCCGGTGGCGCTGAAGTTGCCCGTCGCCGGGTCGTATAGCTCTGCGCTACTCAAGGCAGCAGATCCATTCCATCCTCCAATGACCAATACCTTGCCATTGGCCAGTAGCGTGGCGGTGTGGTGATACCTTGCCGTCGCCATGCTGCCGGTGGCGCTGAAGTTGCCCGTCGCCGGGTCGTACAGCTCCGCGCTATTCAAAGCAACAGATCCAGCCGCCCCCGTGAACAACACCTTGCCATTGGGCAGCAGCGTGGCGGTGTGGTTATACCTTGCCGTCGCCATGCTGCCGGTGGCGCTGAAATTGCCCGTCGCCGGGTCGTACAGTTCCGCGCCATTCAAAGTAACAGATCCAACCCCCCCCGTGACCAGCACCTTGCCATTGGGCAGCAGCGTGGCGGTGTGTCCCCATCTCGCCGCCGCCATGCTACTGGTGGCGCTGAAGCTGCCCGTCGCCGGGTCGTATAGCTCCGCGCTAGTCAAAGCAACTGAGTTAGTAGATCCTCCGGTGACCAGCACCTTGCCGTTGGGCAGCAGCGTGGCAGTGTGATCCCGTCTCCCAGCCGCCATGCTGCCAGTGGCGCTGAAGTTGCCCGTCGCCGGGTCGTATAGCTCCGCGCTATTAAAACCAACAAACGCTCCATCAGATCCTCCGGCAACCAGCACCTTGCCATTGGGCAGCAGCGTGGCGGTGTGGTAATACCTTGCCGTCGCCATGCTGCCGGTGGCGCTGAAATTGCCCGTCGCCGGGTCGTATAGCTCCGCGCTCAATTGAGATCCGGTGACCAGCACCTTGCCGTTGGGCAGCGGCGTGGCGGTGTGCCAAACCCTTGCCGTCGCCATGCTGCCAGTGGCGCTAAAGCTGCCGCTGCTGCTGGCAGTGCAGGTGATGGCGACCGTGGTGATGTTGGCGGCAGCGATGGTGCCCGTGCCGTTGGCGACGCTACAGGTCTGGCCTGCGGGCGGGGTCAGTACGGTGACGTTGTAGGGGGCGCCGTTGGCGAGTGGCGTGGTGAAGGTGAACACGCCGCTGGCCGGGACGGCGAGGTTGTCGCCACCATTGTTTTGCAGCACGACGGCGCCGGTCAGCCCGGAGACCGAGCCGCCTACGGTGTAGCTGGCAACCCCGCCACCACCGCCTATCGGCAAGATAGTGATACTGAATGGCGCGCTCGTTAACTGTTGTGGCGTTGAGCTGTCCTGCGCTCGTATCGTTACGGAGAAGGAGGTGCCCGCGACGGTTGGCGTGCCGCTGATCTGGCCGGTGGTGCTAAGTGTCAGACCCGTTGGCAAGGCGCCAGCGATGACGCTCCACGCGTAGGGTTGCGTGCCATTGGCAGCGGTCAGGCTGGTGGTATAGGCGATGCCGACGATTCCATTCGGCAGTGACTGTGATGGGATCGCCAACAGTGCGGGCGCGGTCACGGTGATGCTGAACTGCGCGGTCGCTGACTGCACAGGCGTCGAGCTGTCCGCTACCCGCAACGTGCCGCTAAAAGTGGCCGCTGTCGTCGGTGTGCCGCTGATCTGGCCGGTGGCGCTATTGAGCGTCAGTCCGGTTGGCAAGGCACCGGAAAAGCTCCATGAATAGGGTTTCGTGCCATTGGTGGCGGCCAGTCTGGCGCTATAGGGTGTGCCGGTGATGCCGGGCGGGAGTACCCGTGCGGTCATTGAGAGCGGCGCAGGCTCGGTCGTAACGCAGGGCGTCAGGGTGAAATCGGCGGCATAGGGGCCGACGTTGTTGACGGTCTTGGTGACCGGCTGCCCATTGCGCATGAACGTCACGTCGAGCGTCGCCAGGCCATCGCGGCGCACCGCCACTTTGAAGCTGCCATCTGCCGCCGTGACTGCCGAAGTCGACCCGGAATAGTTGACGCCATCGGCTCTAACGCTCACGTTCTCCACCGGCTGATTCGCGGTATCACGGACACAGCCGCTGACAAACACGGTGGTCATCGGCACGTCGGCGTTCCAGGCGCCGAATTGTGTCACCGTGCCGGTGTAAAACAGGTTTCCCGCCGTGCCCGCAAGGGTGGCGGTGCCTTCTTCTACCCAGCGACCGGTCGTTTCGTTAAATATCAATAGCGGAATGGTGGCGGGTGGCGAGGCCGAGAGCGTGCCGAGCGGGATGCGGAGGGTGGCCGTTTGTCCTGTCGCCAGGGTATAGCGCGTGCCATTGTCGTCGCGCACATCCACCCGTAGCGCACCAAAGCTTTCAATGGCAACCGGGGTGGTGCTGCCCGAGAGCAGCGCCGTAAAGTCGCCCGGCATGATGCGGGAATCAATCGCCGGGTTGATCGGCGTGAGTGACACGTTGACCGTGGCCGCTGGCGTGCCGCCCGTGGCCGGAACAAGTGCGCCGGGGGGAAGGGTGACCTGGGCGCTGGAATCTGGCACCGTGACCGTATCGCCCGCCGCGACACGGATGGCGCGTGTCACGCCGATGGGTAATAGTTGCACCCCGAGCGATGACGCCTTCCCGGCCAGAACACGCGCCACCTGAAAGGTTTCCGCAAAGCCCGCCGCCGCGATATTGATTACAACGCGCTCGCCCACGTCCGCCGCCAGGGTGTAACTGCCATCCGCAGCAGATGTCACGGTGGTGGCGCCGGCGCGCAGGGTTGCGCCTGGAACGGCCTTACCCGTCGCAGCCGACATCACCGTGCCTGAAACCGTGCCTGTCAGGGACGTAGGCTGGGGATCCAAGCTGGGCTTCGGGTCGTCTCCGCCCCCGCCGCCGCACGCGGTGAGCAGCGTGGCGGCCAAAAGAAATCCCACCCAACGAAACTTATTACGTAGCCAGCTCATTCGATACCCCTTCAACCCTGTTGTATTTCATGCCCCATGAATTCGGCACAGCTTTGCCGTTTTTTGATACAGCCAGTAGGATGGGCACGTTTTTTGTACCCATGCGGTAAAAACACATAGGGCCAGGACACAATCTACCCCCCATCATGCGTCACGCTCATTCGCCCGCGTGGGCACAGGCAGCGTGCCCACCCTACTCAGCTACCGCCCCCCAGTGGGCTTGCCTGATGCATCAATAAAACCAGGGCGTCTCGCTTTTGTCCGGCGTATTCGTTACTCGCGTCAGTGAGTTCGCCGCTGTTGCATTGATAAAGAAAATGTCGCTCTGAACGGGTGTCTGCATCGTGGCAGAACACAGCACATTGTCCCCACTGAAGAAACCAGTGAAGCAGAAAAAGGAGGTCCAATTGTCTGCGGCGGGCAGCGTACCCAGCGTTGCCACCTCTACTGCAGTAGCCGCGTTGAAGGATTTGAGGGTGGCGCCGCCAAAACCGTTGTTCGTGCCACCTTCGGCGCGGATAACCTTGCCGAAAATGGCGCTTGCGTTAACGCTTATCGTGGTGGAAAGGGTCACTCCGATCCAGGCGGCATTGGGTGTCGTGGATTGGCCACCGCCGTTCTCATCCACAACACCCGCCGCGACCCTGGCTGTGTTGGCGTCATTTACGATGTTGTAATAAACATAATTTCCGGCAAAAAAGGTGGCAAAAAAATCCGAACCCAGAACATCACTGCCCGTAGCGGCGGCCAGGGTGCTGGGCGTGCCGCCGGTTTTGGATACGGCTTTTATCTCGTTGCCAACCTGGTACACCACCTTGTTGGCGGTCAGACCCATTTCCCCAATATCGATTGCTTCGCTGATTAACGGCGTTGCCACGGCGCCGCCATCGGCCGGGAAGCGATAAACCGACTTGCCGTGCGCTAAATACGCGGTTGTGCCGTCGCTATACATTCCGCTAACGAACCTCATCCCCCCAGGCCCTGCGGGTATGGCGAATACCGGGGGCGACAAAGTGCCGGTAGTGCCGTTGTACACAAAGATCTTGTCGTCGATCTGCATCACGTGGCGGTCAATGTCAGAGCTACCGAGCACCATTGGAGTACCTGCAACCGACGCCACCACCACGCTGCAGTTGGCAAAATTGGCGTCGCACCTTTTCAAGGCACCCGCATCCTTGACCAGCCAGCCCGCAATCGCGCCCGCGCTCGCGTTATTGATCGCGCTGACAGGTGACTTCGCGGCCACCGGTGCTTCGCCGGCACTCATCCCCAGGCGCACCATCTTCCACACGTCGTCGCCGGTGCCACACATGCTGTCGCTGCCGGAGAGGGAGTAGACGTATTGAGAATTATCCGGGTTGGCGAGATCCATCCCGCTCTGGTTAACCATCGGGCACAGTTTGTCCGCCCCGCTCTCGCTGGAGACCTGTACGCGGCTCAGCGAACCGCTCTTGAGCGCGCTTACCCGGTATAGTTTGCCGTCGGTCTTGGCGTACATCAGCGCATGGGCGTGAAGGCCGGTGATGGTTTGCGCGGCGCCGTCATAAGTTCCGGACATGATCGTTTGAGTCGATGCGGTAACGATATCCGAGCCTGCCTCTACGGTGAGAGGCGAGGCGGGATTGGCGGGATCCACCGCGTTCAAACTTCCCGTGTAAAACAGGTAAGATCCAGCAGAGCCGCCGCCGGACGGCGGGTTATTCGTGCCACCGCCCGGCGGAGGAGGAGCCGGAGAAGGATCAGAGCCACCGCCCCCGCACGCGGTGAGCAGCGTAGCGGCCAAAAGAAGTCCTACCCACCGAAACTTGTTACGTAGCCCGCTCATTCGATACCCCTCCAACGTTGTTGTCACATGCCCCGTGTGTAATCCAGCACAGCTTTGCCCAACCCTGCGCTAATGTCTACCCTCCAAATGGAGGGTAGACATTCCTGAATATTTCCCCATAGTCGATCGGCAATCATTAAAGGTGCCCTATAATCGGGAATTTAGGTGGAGATAATTATTGGAGCTCAAGAATGAACACTTCTCTTGCCGGCAGGACAATCGGCAAAGACCTGACAAATGAAAATCTTGATAACCATGATTTGCGGGGGGCGGATTTTTCTGGGGTAAATGTTACTGGAGTCCGATTTTGCGGGGCATTGCTGGGCCGTGCGCCCGCCACGACATTCTGGCTATTGCCTCTGCAGGCTTTGCTGATTGCGGCGGCAAGTTATTTTGTGATTTTGGGCAATGCCTTTGCGGCCTGGTTTATTGAAGTGCAGCTCAAGGCGTTTGATATTTACTCCGCGTCGAATCTGATTTTTATCCTGGTGATCTATGCAATATTATTTTCGTACACTGCATTTATATCCCTGCGCTACACAAAGTGGGCTTTACCTGCATTTATAACGATGGTCTTGATTGTTGCCGGGTTTACCGCCAATGAGGCGAATCATGTTGCAAAAACCCGGGAAGGCACTACAACAAATAGCGTTGTGGTCATAAAAGACGGTTTTGCTACAGAAAATCAAAGCCGCAAACTGCTCCTGACCGCAGGAAGTAGGGTGGGGGCTGGTCCGAGGGCTGTCGATGGACCTGCGGCTTTATCGGGCGCAATTTTAGGCGCCGGCCTCGGAACGATATTGGTATTAGTGGTTGTGGCGTCAATCGTGGCAGGCTCAGGTCAGGACACAAAAATCCAAAGCCTGTTCGTGATCGCATCACTCTCTGGTGCAGGATTGGCAATTCAGACCTATGCTTCTACATTAGCTGACTCCATAGCACAAGCAGGCTCCAGCGAACCGGTCGCGCGGGAAATTGCGGAAGTCATCACCTGGGCGGGTGCTGGTGCGGGATGTGTATTTCTGCTATTCGGTGTGTATTTGGGTGTTCGCGCAGTTAAAAGGGAAGAGCCGGATCTGCTATTTATCCGTCATTGGGGAATAGAGCTAAATTCCCTGGGTGCTACTGAATTTTCCGATGCGACGCTTCACGATTGTGATTTCAGTGAGGTCGATTTGAAGCATGTACGCTTTAGAAAAGTTATATTCAAGGGCTGCAATTTCAAAAACGCAAAAAACGCACATCTCGCCTTAACCAGAGGAACCCCGTTGGAACTCAGAAAAGTGCGTGACTTGGTGATAAAGGGTAAATTTCCAGGCAACGATAGAAATTTTTCCGGACTCAATCTACACGGACTCGACTTTCGTTATAGCAGCGAGGGCACGTTGCGTAATATCAATTTCACCAAGACCGATTTAAGTTTTGCCAATTTTTCCGGCTGTGATTTAAGCGCAGCGGATTTAAGCGAGGTGAATGCACTCGGCACCCGCTTTAGCCGCTGCACATTGACCGGAGCCTGCATCCAGCATTGGAATATTGACAGTCGTGCCGATTTGACGGATATCGACTGTGATTTTGTGTATACGCGGCTAAATCCAAAGCGGCGCGGCGCTGAGGGCGAATTCACGCGTAATTTTCCGCCACAGAAAAACGATAGATTTGACCGCAATCCACCGGACGGGAAATTCTCCCGGGGAGATTTCAGCAGAATCTATAAAGGACTACCGGGCACCCTTGATTTTATCGTCAAAAGCAAGGTCGAAATGAGCGCTCTTGCCAGAGCGGTCGAGAGTATCAATGCCCAAGCAGGCGGTAACAATGTGACTGTGCAAAGTGTGAAATTTGACAGGAAAGAGGGTGAAATAGTCGTAAGGCTTGAAGCGCCGCCAGAATATGATGCCAGGCAATTGTATGTCGAGGTTAAAGAGAAAACGGCAAGGCTCCTCCAGGTAGAAGAGGCGTTAAAGGCGCTACAAATTGAATACACGACACGGGCGGGCGATACGAACGATTTCTTTCATGAGTTGGACAATACCATCGGCTCCATGGGTTATTCACTGCGTAACACGCAAGATGCGCTCTTGCATGGTAATTCAGAAAAAGCCCGGGAATACCTTGATCAGGCGTTAACCACCCATAAGAGCGCGAATGAGTACATTGATGTGATATCCAAAACGCTGAGCAGGATTGAGTACAGCAATATCAATGTGCGATCACTGGCGGGAGAGGTCATGCGTGAAAGCATGCCGCTGGCGGATAGACATAAGGTACAACTAAAACTAACCGATCACCATGAGGCAACAGTTGTTGTGAAAAGTGATGGTGTTTATTTAAAACGTGTTCTGATCAATCTTGTTGAAAATGGTATTAAATACGCGGCTCCTGCAGGTGGTGAAGCGGCGATAGTCACTATCGCTATAACGCGGGATGGGCGAATCGTGGTGGTCGATGTCATTGACAATGGCAGCGGTATTCCGCCGGATGAACAAGAGCCTATCTGGCATGACGGGTACAGGGGTTCGAATGCCAGACTCGATGTGGGTGGCTCTGGTATAGGTTTAGCGTTCGTCCGTAAAACCATGGAAAAATTGCAGGGCCACCAGATTGAACTGCAATTTTCGGAGCCATATCGGGGTACCTGTTTCCGCCTGAGATTACCGCAGGGAGTCGATGAATCGGTGATATTTCATCCGGAAAATCCCCTGGATCGTTTCTATGTGCTTCTGGTGGAAAAGGATCCCGTGGTGATGCGCTCGTGGATTACCTTAATGGAAGCCAACGGTGCGGCCTATGATGCGGTTAATTCTATAGAAAAGCTGCGCGTATTGCTGCCATCCCGCCCGCGCTACCCGGATGTTGTTGTCACCGGTTATTGCTTGTCCGACACAGGGGGCACCTGTACTGCTGT
>CAMTYI010000076.1:0-4588 GCA_947085925.1 uncultured Gammaproteobacteria bacterium | reverse complement strand
GTGACTGGAGTTCAGACGTGTGCTCTTCCGATCTGCAGAGTGAGGAGATCAAACCCACGCTTTTTCCCATGGCACCGCATCAACCCACCGCTGCGGGTCGCACTGTGGGCAAGCACCCAGCCGGGTGCTGGTGCGCAGGCGCACCCTGCCGTTGGTGGAGATGGCGGCTAAGGAGAGTTGTGCAAATCAATCATAGACGCCTCGGCATCGCGGGCTTGGGCGGCCGCATTGAGGTCGCAACGCCGCTGTTCGAGGTGGTCGAGGTAGTCTTTGCCAATGTCGCCGGTGACGTATTCGCCGGTAAACACCGATGCGTCGAAACGTTCCAGCTTGGGGTTGCCTTTACGCACTGATTCAATCAAGTCCGACAGATCCTGAAATATCAGTTTGTCCGCGCCGATGGCTTCAGCAACTTCGGCATCGTTTCTGCCATGAGCGATCAATTCGCTGGCGGCGGGCATGTCGATGCCGTAGACGTTCGGATAACGCACCGGTGGGGAGGCGGAGGCGAAGTAGACCTTGCGTGCGCCGGCCTCGCGGGCCATCTGGATGATTTGCTGCGAAGTGGTGCCGCGCACAATGGAGTCGTCCACCAATAGCACGGTTTTGCGTTTGAATTCGAGGTCGATGGGGTTGAGCTTCTGGCGCACGGATTTCTTGCGCTGCTTTTGCCCCGGCATGATGAAGGTACGGCCGATGTAGCGATTTTTGATAAACCCTTCGCGGTATGTCACGCCCAGCCTGTTGGCCAATTGCATGGCGGCGGTGCGACTGGTGTCAGGGATAGGGATCACTACGTCAATATCGTGATCCGGCCATTCGCGCAGAATCTTGTCAGCCAGTTTATCACCCATGCGCAGACGCGCCTTATACACCGAGACATCATCAATAATCGAATCAGGGCGCGCCAGATACACGTACTCGAAGATACACGGTGAATATACCGGGTTCTCGGCGCACTGCTGGATATGAATCCCGCCCTCAAGATCAATAAACACCGCCTCGCCGGGCGCGATGTCGCGTATCCGCTGGAAACCTAGCCCGTCCAACGCAACGCTCTCGGAGGCGATCATGTATTCCGTGCCTTTGTCTGTGTCGCGCTTGCCGAATACAACGGGGCGGATGCCAAAGGGATCGCGGAAACCGACGATGCCATGGCCGCTGATCATTGCCACCACGGCGTAACTGCCACGGCAGCGCCGATGCACGCCCGCCACGGCATTGAAAATATCCTGCGCGCTGATCTTGAGCTTGCCCTGCTCTTGCAGTTCATGCGCAAACACATTCAGCAGGATTTCGGAATCGGAATCGGTGTTGATATGCCGCCGGTCTTCGAGAAACATATCTTGCTTTAGCTGGCTGGCATTGGTCAGGTTGCCATTGTGCGCAAGCGCTATGCCGAAGGGAGAATTCACATAGAACGGCTGTGCCTCGGCGGAAGTGGCGCAACCTGCCGTTGGATAGCGCACATGGCCGATGCCCATGTTGCCGCGCAGGTTGAGCATGTGCCGGGAGCGAAATACATCGCGCACCAGGCCGTTATCCTTGCGCAGGTAAAACTTTCCGCTGCTGTCGCAGGTGACAATCCCCGCCGCATCCTGTCCGCGATGCTGGAGGACAGTAAGACCATCGTACAAGGCTTGATTGACACTGCTGCTAGCGACGATACCGATAATGGCACACATGAGGATCACCTACCCATTGGGTTTACGAAAAACAGAGGAAGTCGGGACGTGCTCAACGCTTCAGCCCATCAATGAAATTGCGGGCGACACCAGGTGGCAGCCAGTCGCGCCCCCACAGCACCATACCCTGAAAATAATCTACAAATACGGACGTTTTCCACCACGGAGCCTGCACCAGGGGTGTTACGCCAATCACCACCACCAGCACGGAAACCACCAGCATGCCCCGCACCAATCCGAAGAGCATACCCACCGAACGATCCGTGCTGCTGATCACGCTTTTGCGCACCCAGCTTGAAATTAAATACTTGAAAATGCTTCCCAGAATGAACGTGGCTAAAAAAAGTGCTGCAAACGCCACGGCAAGGCGCATGGAAGACATGGCTATGTGATCGGCAAAAAAGCCGTTAAGTTTAGAAGAGTAGTTTAGCGCCACCCAGAAGGACAATGCCCATATCGCCAGGGAGAGAACCTCGCGCACGAAACCACGGATTATGCCTATCAGGGCTGAAAACCCAAGAATGGCGAAAATGGCAAAATCAATCCAGCTCATAAACAACCCTATCGCGCCTTAAAGGGCTGCCATACTGCAAAAACCAAGTAACAGACGATGCTCTCATCATCCCCGTGATCACTATGTGCGCGAGCAAACGCCCGCGCCCAAAGAAGCATTTTACCAAATTATGAGGATCCGCAAAAGAAAAGGAATGCGAAGAGCTGACATGGGACCATGTAGCTCAAAGCTCCCCGGCCCACTTGCGCGCGTTGCGGAACAGCCTCAACCAGGCGCCCTCCTCGCCCCACGCCTCGGGATGCCAGGAATTTTGAACAGTACGGAACACGCGCTCTGGATGGGGCATCAGGATAGTGAAGCGGCCATCAGGGGTGGTTAGGCCCGTGATGCCCAAAGAGGAGCCGTTGGGATTGGCGGGGTAGGTTTCGGCAGGTCGGCCATAATTATCGACATAGCGCAGCGCAACCAGACCCAGATCGAGGGCCTGCTGAGGACTGGCGCCGTCGCGGAATTCGGCGCGGCCTTCGCCGTGGGCAACGGTGATGGGCAAGCGCGAACCGGCCATGCCCTGGAAGAACAGCGAAGGTGACTCGGGCACTTCCACCAGCGCGAAGCGCGCCTCGAACTGTTCCGAGGTATTACGTTCAAAACGCGGCCACAGTGCGGCGCCGGGGATGAGGTCATGAAGGTGGGACATCATCTGGCAGCCGTTGCACACACCCAGCCCGAAGCTGTCCACCCGGCCAAAAAAAGCGGCGAATTCGTCGCGCGCGCGCGGATTATAAAGGATGGATTTCGCCCAGCCTGCGCCAGCGCCCAGCACGTCGCCGTAGGAAAATCCACCGCACGCCGCGACGCCCTGAAAATCACGCAGACTGACATCGCCGCTGATGATGTCGCTCATGTGTACGTCAAAGGCAGCGAAACCGGCGTGGTCAAATGCGGCGGCCATCTCCACCTGACCATTGACGCCCTGTTCACGCAGTATCGCCACGCGCGGCCTGGTGCCACGCCTTATATAAGGGGCAGCAATATTCTCCTCGGGGTCAAAGGTAAGCACCGCATTCAGGCCAGGGTCGTTTGCATCCAGGAGGCGGTCGTATTCCTGCTGTGCGCAATGGGGATTATCGCGCAGCGTCTGCATGTGCCAGGTGGTCTCGGACCAGGCGCGCTGGAAATCGACGCGGCGCCCGGCCAGCACCTCGCGGCGGTCATGGGTGAAGGCGATACGGTCATCGTCGCGCAGCTCACCGATGACGTGGCTGTGTTTACCCAGACCTGCGCCGTGCAGCCAGTCGAGCACGGTGTCCGTGTCGCTGTGCCGGACTTGCAGCACAACACCCAGCTCTTCACAGAACAGGGCGGCGGCAATGTCATCTCCCAAGTCGTCCAAGACTATGGTGATGCCTGTATGCCCGGTAAAGGCCATCTCGCACACGGTTGCAAACAGGCCGCCGTCGGAGCGATCGTGATACGCCAGGATCAACCCTTCCTCGTTAAATGCCTGCACCGCAGCGAAAAACGCCTTGAATGCCTGCGGATCGTCAAGATCAGGGGCGTGGTGACCCACTTGCTTGTAGACCTGCGCCAACGCCGAGCCACCGAGGCGGTTGCGCCCCTTGCCGAGGTCGATAAGGATCAGGTCAGTATCACCCTGATCCGTGCGCAGTTGCGGGGTAAGCGTCTTGCGGCAGTCCGACACGCGCGCAAAAGCGCTGATGATGAGGGACAACGGCGCGGTCATGCGCTGCTCCTGTCCCTGTTCGTCGCGCCACACGGTCTTCATGGACAGGGAATCCTTGCCCACCGGAATGGCAATGCCCAGCGCCGGGCACAACTCCATGCCAACCGCCTTGACGGTATCATACAGCCCGGCATCCTCGCCGGGGTGGCCGGCGGCGGCCATCCAGTTGGCCGACAACTTGATCTCGCTGATATCATCAATGCGTGCGGCGGCGATATTGGTGAGCGCCTCGCCGATGGCCAGGCGCCCCGAAGCGGCGTGGTCTATCAGCGCGACAGGGGAACGCTCTCCCATCGCCATTGCTTCACCGGTGTAGCCGACAAAGCCGCTGGCGGTAACAGCAACATCTGCCACCGGCACCTGCCATGGGCCGACCATCTGATCACGCGTCACAAGGCCCGTGACGCTGCGGTCGCCAATGGTGATAAGAAAGGTTTTGTCCGCCACAGCGGGCAGGCGCAGGATGCGTAGCGCGGCTTCGTGCAGATCAATGCCGTGCGTGTCGAACTCCGGCTTGCTGAAGGGGTGATGCCGGACATCGCGGAACATTTTGGGCGGCTTGCCAAGCAGCAGCGCCATGGGCATATCGACCGGCGTGTTATCGAAGTGGGCATCGCCCACGATCAGTTGCGGATCTTCGTTGGT
>CAMTYI010000075.1:0-7054 GCA_947085925.1 uncultured Gammaproteobacteria bacterium | reverse complement strand
CCAGTAGTTGGTCGATTAAATCGGGCGATGGGGCTTTCTTCGCTGCTGCGGTCATGTTCACTCCTTTTCAAAGTTAGGCAGTCTCCCACCAAATGACCGTTTACACAAAAATTCTTACACCCTAGTTTCCAACGCCGCGATGCGCCCTTCAGCGAGATCGTGAACAGTTTCTGAGGGTCTATAGCCTTTCCGGGCTACCCCATGTAATCGCCCCGACCTGATCCCCGGCGTTGTTAAAGACAAATATTGCATCCTTGTAACGCCCGGCGAATTTGAAATAAATAAATTCCTCAACTTTTTTGGCTCCCTCGCGGGACAGCATTTTATCCAGCTCGCTGCGGATTTCGGCATTAGAGCCAGACACAGCATTTATATTTAAGGCGTGTTTTTTTGATTCCGCAAAGGACCCCTTGAACGAACGGAACATCCAGAACTGTTGTTCTCCACCGATGTCCTTGTTCAAGACGAGCTCCATCATCTTCGCCACTTGTTCGGCATTCCCGGGTGGCTCGGCATGAATCACTGGATGAGAGCCAGCACCGAATTGCTGCAAATCGCCAAGATCTTTACCCTGTACATGCAATGGCTCGGTAGTGAGCGACCTGAGGGTACCCTCCCACTCGACAGCCGCTATAGGGCGCTGGCTGTACACTGTATAACCGCCCCACGTCAACGCACCAAGTTGCAACACGGCGATGATTGACAGATCAAGTATTATTTCCTTTCTTGATTTTCTCGGGTTAAAAATAATAAAAGTGAGCATTGGCCCCAACACGATATCGACCAACATCATGATCTCAACGCCTTTCCAGCCACCATCCGTCGAAAAGTACGGCGGCGGATACCATTCAACCAATATCAGATATAGAAAAACCAAAAAAATCGTAGTGCTAATCCCCACATGAATCGAGGCAGCGCGTAACTTCGCGGGCAGCAAGCGTGGTTGCTTGATATCAACTGTGGCAGTTTCTGTAGTCAATGTCTCCATGGTCGCGTCTCTCCAGAAATAAAATATGCAGGCAGCTCTTTAATCGGCTATTTGCTGGTTATCTTGAGGGTGACACTGCGGCTTGGATTGACCGCGAAACACATCAGGGACTTCCCGGCCGCGAGGATGACGCAAGGCGTGCGTGTGAGGTAAGTTGGAAACAAAAGAGTCCAACATTTCAGTAAAATAACAAAGCCGATCAGGATGTCAATCACTCGGTACGGCTTCCACCACGCGCTTTTCGACGCTACCGTGACCGCCGTCCACCAACTCGTGGCGATGGCAAAACACGGCGGCAGTTTTGTCGACATGCGCGAAGTGGTCGATAACATCCTGATGCAATTCGCCGTGATTGCCCTTCAGTGCAAGGATGTAGTCGGCGCCAGCGGTCGTAATGTCATGAGCAATCTGTTTCTGACAGCCCATGGCATCCAGCGTTATCAGGCAACCGGTCAATTGTCAGTCGGCGCAAAAGTTCGCGAATTGCAGTGGTTTCGTTGGATTTGTCATCCACCTTGACCTGCCCAAATGCCAGACGATTGCTGCTGGCGAAAGCGCTGACCAGGTTGGATGGCCGCTTTTTTGCTAGCCTTGCCGAAGGTGCGGCGCATCGTCTTGCCGTCGATGGCGACCACGCCTTGGGGCGGCAATGCCAGCGTCTCCCCCACGCACTTGCACCAAACGGGTAAAACCTTGCGCAAACGCCTCGGCATCCAATGCGGCGAATACGCGACCGAAGGTGTCATGTGAGGGAATACCATTGAGGAGCTCAACAAACCGCGCGCAAACTCTCCGACACCCACCCAGTCATCCTCCCGGGCGATCACGGCACAAATGGCGAAAAAAGAATGCTCTCCAGTGAATGCTCGCGGGTGCGGGCAACACGCGGATCAACAAGGTGGGAAAAATGTTCGGGTAAAGGCGCTGCACTGGGCATTTTGAAACTCGCAATATTCAAAAATTCAAATCATTACGACGAATAGTTAATGCATGTCAAGAGGAATTAGATGCAATTGCCTTGGGTAGACTGGCGAATACTCTTGCTCTCGGGCAAATATACCGTATATGCTTCCCATGACTTCTTTATTTGCGATTATCTGCAAGTTGCTGGGCCTGAGCGAGACGGTGCCCTCGGAGTCCCCGATTGCGCCGGAGCTCTCGGTCGATAGTCGATTTGTGCCTGCCGAGATGTTCAGCTATTTCAGTCCGGATATGGCCAGTTTTATATAACGCATAAATTTGCGTGTCGTTCTTCTTGGGCTAGCGGGGGGGTGCCCATTGGGACTCCTCATACTTTGGTCGGTGGAGGGGGGCACGATAATACCGAAGATTGACCCTCTATTCTGGCCGGTGAGTTGCTTTTACGAGTTAAGTTCGAGCTTTCGATATAGCACATCAGGATTGGAATTGCGAAAACAGAAGCCAGGAGGGCACTGTGTCAAAACCATCAGAACGTGTTTGGAATAACGAAGAGCCACAGCCAATCGCTGTGCCGTTATTGGGTCATCACACTCAATTACACAACGGTTCAGCTTATAAACACGACTATGGTTTCGTTGGGCGCGGCAATCTCATTGAAGAACTCCTCACCATTTTGAACGAGACGCGCAATGGGAAAGGGTGTTTCTTAATCTCTGGTTTCCGTGGCATGGGTAAAACAACGCTCATCAATAAGGTGATTAATCGTTACGCGAACGGCACAACGGGGCCTGCATGGCTACCAACTGAGGCGCGTGACAAAAACAATATATATCCACGAGGGTTAGAGACGATATTTGGCCGAGGTAAACAGAAGCTTGATGCATATGAGACCAAGATCCCCCTATCACTCTTTAAGCGCTGGCTAAATAAAGCATCATTTTTCATTAGTCGCTTATGGACAATTACAACGATAAAAAAATATTTTTATAGCAGAGTCATTACTGTAAAGATAAACCTTGGACAGGATCATACTCTGGAACCCAGGGAGGTTCTATTCAATACCGCAACCCTGCTGTATCAGAAGTTGCGAGATAAGCGAAAATATGGCAGACGACTCATAGATCTATTGCTCTGCGTGACCATCTCACTGCTTTTGAGTTTTATCATATACCATATTATCGATAACATTACAGTATCGAGGGAATTATTTTGTCGCATTCAATGTTATGCGAACTTACCAGCTTGGTTGGTACCAAAAATATTCACATGGCCTCAATTGGCGGGCGGGCTATTTTTCGTCATTAACTTTTTTTTTGGTTATTACCTACTAATACGTCACATTCCTACCCATACACACATTATTCATCGCTTAAAGCGCCTAAATAAACGCATAGTATTTAGTATTGAATTTAACAAAGGCTTTAAATACCAAGGCGTACATCTTAAACAAAAAGAGACCGCGCCGCCACTGGATGCTCAGCAGATTGAAGCCGAGTTACTTTACATCCTGAAATTGTGTCGCAAAGTTCCATGCTATCTAGGGAAGCCCGACATCATCTTTGTTTTTGATGAGCTGGATAAAATAGCGCATCGACCAGTGAACGACAATAACAATGCTGCTGAACGCCACTCCGTCGGACGTGACATGCATGAACGCAAAAAGAAGGTTGATGATCTTCTGGGTACATTGAAGAACTTCATTACCCACGGCACTGCTCGCTTTTTTTTCATCGCTGGACGTGAGATGTTGGATAGCTACCAAGCAGAGCGCGGAAGTACCAGCTCACTCTACGAAAGCTTATTCAGCCGTGTTTTTGAAGTGCCAAGCTTGCTCACTGACCGATCCGATCACAATCCGAAGCGAATGCATAGCCTAATGGAAGTCTATCTTTGTCGTAAGTTGATGGATCCAGACGTTGCTATCTATCTGTGGATGAAACATAAAAACATAGACCCTTCGACTAGAAAATCTAGATCGGATCAATCAGATGATAATCTTAATGATGATTCTTATAGAAAGCTGATGTATTCCCCCTTTTGTTTGCGGACCTACTACCATTACCTTACTGAAAGTAAATACGAAGATAACAAAGATAACAAAGAAGCCAAGAGGATTGTGCTTGGTTTACGTAACTTTATCCAGTTTCTCACCCTCCATTCTTGGGGCAATCCAAAACGAATGATGTCGCTGTTCGATCACTTTACAAAAGATATTGAAAGTGTGGATTGGCGACAAAAAAAATACTTCAAAAATACTAGCAAGGCCGTTAATAACCTCACGCTTGCGCTGCAATTTAGCTTGATTGATCAACAGCGGATCGTACTAGCATCCAATCTTTATACTCATCTCTATCACGATTTAGGGCGGCAATTAACGAGTAGTGGCGATAAACTGGCAGTCTCCACCATGGCTGCCTTTCAGTATATTTTAAAATTTCACCGCCACCCCTTCAGTCGCTACCATCTTGAGCGTATGTCAGAGACCATCAGTGTCTATCACGCGCCTGAACTCAACACGATGATCGACACACTGCTTTCCAAGGTGCTTCACCAGCATATCCGCCGTATTCGTAATAGCCATTATCGTTATCGATTTGTTGGAGATTTCGAGCAGGAGCTACGATATATTTCGCGTATCAACGACATCGAGTCGGCCGCATTCAACTTCTCTTTGGATGCGTCGGCACCCATAAAGTCGCACTATATTGACCAATTGAATACCATGACTGGCGAAAACTCGAAAAGCCAAAAAGGTAGCGTTGTTATTTACGAACTCTGTATGATTATCGGTGATCTTTTTGCACAGGAACAGTCTCATGATGTCGCGTTTACATACTACCAACGGGCAGCGGATGTTTTCGGTAAAGACTCGAATGAGCGACAAATCGGATCCGCCCACCTTTATGTGGAAGCGCTGCTACGTCTTGGGGAGATATATGAGCAGTGCCAGAGGCATGACAAGGCCGCCGGCGTGTACCTGAAAGCCATCTCTGTAGTCAGAAAAATTGGGGAAGACAAGAGTAGTGAATGGTATCTCGCACTTGAGAGTGGTGATTCCAAGTGGGATATTTTCAGGCAACCATGTTGGGCCTACTGGTATCTGCAGCTTAAACGAAGTCCCGTCTCATCACGGGATAAACTACCAGCAAAGATAGAATATCCGTTTATTAACAACAACGATGATGCGGTAAACCACTATCGATCTGGACAATTGTCATTCTTCTACGGTTGTCATTACACAGCGGTTAAAAGTTTCATCCTCGCCATCATAAAGAGTGGGGTTTTTAGCGCTCAAACTGAACGAACCACCTATATTGGTGCGTACGCATATCTACATCTTGGTGAAAACATTTTCGTTGGTATGATGCGCTATATGCGGGAGGATATAAATAGTAAAAAAGATAATAAATCCACTGTAGATGATGAGAAGATATATTCAAAACTAATTATTAATAAATGCGATTTCGTTGATCGTGAGAAGGAATTATATAGCCTTGAAGATATTGAAAACCACTATTGTCGGAGCAAGGTCGGCTATCTAAAAAGGTTGTACGATATTGATGACAAAAGTACATTTATCGATAAAATAGATGTTTATAAAACCCTCGGAATGATGGTATTCGCTGCAAAAAAAATGGCAGAAAGAGGACTGCATTACCACGCTGCTTTTGGGTACCTGAAAATTATTTCTATATGGGGAATGCTCTCGGAAGTGTTATCTGCACTCCACGATATTGAGCAGCGTAAACAATCACCTTTAGTTCGGACAGAAAATTCTGAAAGCGCAATTCAGGATATTCAGAATGTATTGAAACAATCAGATAAATGGATGTTCGATATAAAATTGAGGGCAGCAGAGAGTGTTAATTTCTTGACAATGGGCGGTTTTGACAGGTTCCACGCACGATGGAAGGGGCGGGATATTGATGAATTTGCAAAATTCGATGGCAATGAAAATCGAATAAAACACAGCCATGAAGACGATTCCGAAAATGATGATGAAATGAAGGCGTCAATCCGTATTTTGTTTGGTGATAAAGAACCTGACTCAATTATTTCAACAAGTAGTCGGGAAAGAGTGTCAAGGCGTAAATCGGAGCTTTTGTCGAATCCACTTTTTCTTCATCGTTCATTAATGGGGCAGAAATTACTTCATCTATCATTATGGGAGTACATGGCTAAAGCCAGGTTTATAACTAACGATGATATATTGAAAATTAATCACCAACCCATGGTTCCTCACAGTACGCGCAACTTGATATTTATTCACTGGCTATCAGGGCGGCGTTATTTGCACAGGGAGGTGTTGGCTAGAGTAAAAGACATAAATGAACTGAATATAAAAGACTTACGACTAACAAAAAAAACTGCCTATGAAAAATTCAGAGACCTAGTAAAGAGTGAGAAAAAAACAGAGCAACAGATAATTGATTTGTGCAAGTATTTTAATGGATCAGAGTCTGATGTATTGCAAGAATTAGATAAATCACTCTCTTCCTGTGATATATGCGGCTTAAAAAATCATGGCGCCATTTTAATGTGTGCAAACGAATTTAAATCAGCATATGAAAAGGTGGAGGCGGCACGCAAGGAAATTTACAACGCTGCCGCTGCTGCCGTACACAACCTTCATAGAGCATTTTACTATACCAGACAGCTTGCTGGAAATGATCAGGAACTCATGTTCCCTGATTCAGCAATGATTCTATATGATATATGGTGTTTGCTCTACTGCTTATTAGAATGGGAGATTGAAGAACAGGATACTCAAAAGAAAAGCATACATAAAGCTATCAGATCGATAAAGGATGAACTGAAATCCAACGATCGCCGTGAAAACGATACGCCTGCAAATTTCTATGACTTCAACAACGTGACCTACCGCACAATAGATGCGTTACGAGATACTGAGAATATGGGTGATATTACCAACCGAGCACGCTCGGATGCTATTAGAACACGCCATTATCTTGCGGATGATTACGAAGACCCTCGCTTCCATTTGGACTGGACCTTGGTGCAAATGTATAGCCCAACGGCTGGGATGCTAAGGCGGGATATTGAAAGGATTATTGAAAAAATTGAGAATATTCAATAATCGCGGATTCAAGTTCAGATCGGAAGAGCACACGTCTGAACTCCAGT
>CAMTYI010000074.1:0-4469 GCA_947085925.1 uncultured Gammaproteobacteria bacterium | reverse complement strand
CGCTGGATCGTGCTACAGGGCGAACCGTGGCCTGGGTGCTCGGCGGTCGTGATACTGCAACGTTCAGACGGCTCTATGACAAAGTAAAACACCTGAGAACGTGTTTTAAAAGTTGTTGATATTTCGGTGACGGCTTGAGTGTAGTGTAGTATTCGTGTTTTTGACATGACAAAAACACGATGCAAAAGAAGTAGAAGATACCCGAGCGATTTAAGCCAAAAACGCTGGGAGATTATCAGGCCACTTTTACCAGGCTCTCGACCGGGAGGACGGCCTCGTGCAGTCAGCGTGCGCCGTGTCATCAACGCGACTTTCTACGTGACGCGCGCTGGCTGTGCCTGGCGGATGCTACCCAACGATGGCTTTCCCCCTTGGAAAACCGTGTATGGCTACTTTCGCCGCTGGATCAAAGACGGTACTTGGCTGCGCGTTCATGAGACATTGCGAGCGGCGGTGCGCCGCAAGGCGGGGAAACATAAGCACCCCACGGCGGGTTGCATAGATAGTCAAAGCGTCAAAACGACGGGATTATCCGGGGAAAAAGGCTATGATGCAGGAAAGAAAATACAGGGTCGTAAACGCCATGTGTTGGTCGATACCCTGGGGCTACTGCTGGTCGCTGTGGTGACGGCGGCCTCTGTACAGGATCGGGACGGCGCCAAGCTGATTTGCAACGCATTGACCGGAAGCTGCAAGAAACTACGGCGGATCTGGGTGGACGGGGGTTATCGTGGTCAATTGCTTGACTGGGTGGCCACGCGGTTTCGATTTGTTTTTGATGTCGTATTGCGTTCAGACCAAGCCCAGGGCTTTGAGCTACTACCGCGTCGCTGGGTGGTAGAGCGTACATTTGCCTGGCTTTACCGGTATCGGCGACTCAGCAAGGACTACGAAGTGGATATCGCTACATCGGAAGCGTTTATCTACCTTGCCATGATCAATCTGATGCTGGGTAGACTGGCAAGGTAGAAACTTTTAAAACACGTTCTTAGCCCCCCCTTTACTTAAGCCAGCCATTGACCTGCTCAAGGTCGGCCAGCGAGATCATACCTGTGGCTTGTTTCAGGCGTAGGGTATTGATCAGATAGTCATAACGGGCGCGCGACAAATCACGTTTGGCGCGGTATAAGTCGCGCTGCGAGTTCAACACGTCAATGGTAGTGCGCGTACCAACCTGCATCCCAGCCTCAGTGGCGTCCAGCGCGCTCTGGTTGGAGACCACCGCCTGCTTCAGTGCACCGACGCGGCTGATGCTGGCGGTTACATTCAGGTAGCTGTCGCGGGTCTGGCGTGTCGCGGTACGGGTTTGCTGTTCCTGGGTTTCCTTGGCCTGATTGAGGCGGTATTGTGCCTCGCGGATACGCGAGTTGACCGCACCGCCCTGGTAGAGCGGCACGCTCAGTTGCAAGCCGATGGCGCTGTCCAACGTTTCTCTGGCGCCAAAAGCGCCCCCGGAGAATCTTGAGTAGCCGTGGCTTGCCACTGCGTCTACCACCGGATAGTGGCCAGAGCGTTGCAGGTCGATGGTTTGGCTGGCGACATCGGTAGCGGCTTGGGCTGATATCAGTTGAAAGTTCTGTTTGAGGGCCGTATCCACCCACTTCTCTACGTCCTGCGGGTCGGGTGATGCCAGCGGTATTTGCTCAGCCAGACCGCGCAGGGATTCGGGGAGCATGCCGGTGACCTCGCGCAACGCTTCACGGTTGCTGGACAGGC
Source organism: uncultured Gammaproteobacteria bacterium (assembly GCA_947085925.1). Lineage (GTDB taxonomy): Bacteria > Pseudomonadota > Gammaproteobacteria > Ga007554 > LNEJ01. The sequence goes on along the minus strand of CAMTYI010000074.1, from coordinate 2,753 downwards.
GGCTTTGCGCGTCCACCTCCTGGCTGGCCGCCAGATCAAAGCGGGCCTTGGCCTCGTTCACGTCCGTAATGGCCACCAGACCCACGTCGAAGCGCCGTTGCGTCTGCTCCAGTTGGCGCCCTATCGCCTCTTTTTCGGCGCGTGCAAACTCCACTGTGTCAGCGGCGGCCAGCACTTCGAAATAGCGTTCCGAGACCCGCAACAGCAGCGCCTGCTGTGCGGCGTTATAATCCGCCTCGGCCTGACGGATGCGGGCGTCTGTCTGACGCAACTGCACATAATAGTCACGGTGATAAATAGGCTGATTGAGGTTGAGCGTCAAGCCATCGTTCGTAGAATAAAACGTGCCGGCACGGCCAAAAAAACCGCCGCTCAAAAACTCCTGCCGGTTGCGGGTGATATTGGAATTGAGAGTCAGTTGCGGACGGAACAGCGCCAGACGTTGATTGCGCGTCTCTCCCACCGCCTGCCACGCCGCTTCAGCGGCTTTGACTTGGGGATCGCTGTCCGCCGCGAGACGATAGGCGTCGAGCAGATTTTCCGCATTTGCGCTGGGGGCGATAGCCAACAGTATTGCCATCAGGAACGGCGATTTTTTTTTGATCATAGTGAGACGACCTTTTAGTAAGTAGGCATACTCGGGTCAACCTCGCGCGCCCAGGCGGCGACGCCACCTGTCAGGTTGACGATGTTGGTAAATCCCGCCTGCTCCAGGTAAACGGCCACGCGCTGGCTGCGCATGCCGTGATGGCAGATGACGATGGTTTCCTGCTGCGCGTCGAGATCACGGCAGACGGCGGGGACTTGTGACATGGGGATATTCCGCGAGCCGTCGATATGGCAGGTTTGAAATTCCCATGGTTCGCGCACGTCCAGCAGCAAAGGTGCCGGAGTGACGTGTCCAAGGTATTCTTTGAGTTGGGTGGCGGTGAGGTGATTCATGGCCATGCTCCACTGTATATCAGCAATTGATTATATTCTAACTATGACTTAGAACACAAATTGGGGCGGTTGTTCGGCGTGCAGCAGCGCCGGGACGCTGGTTTCAAACAGACTCTCCCGCGCCCCGCCATGGGTAACGAGGATAGCCTCCATCACGGGCGATTCGCCGACGATTGCCACCATGCGTCCGCCGGGTTTCAGCGCGCGCAGAAAAGATTCCGGCAGCACGGGAAGTGAGCCGGTAATGGCGATGACATCATAAGGGCCGTGTTTGTCCCATCCCGCAACGGCGTCGCCGGTTTCCAGCGTCACGTTATGGATGCCGTGTCCGGTGAGCGCGTGTTGCGCACTCTGTGCGAAGTCGGGGAGGATGTCCACGCTGAACACATGCTTACCCAGTCTGGCCAGCAACGCAGTGAAATAACCGCTGCCTGTTCCGACCTCCAATATAACGTCAGAAGGCTCGACCGCCAGCGCCTGCAAAAGCCGCGCTTCAACCTTGGGTTCCATCATTACCTGGCCGTGGCCGAGGGGGATCATGATGTCGGCAAATGCCAGGTCACGGTAGTGCGCGGGGACAAACTCTTCACGCCGTGTGCTCGTGAGCAGGTCAAGAATGCCCGTATCCAGCACCTCCCATGTACGGATCTGCTGTTCGACCATGTTAAAGCGGGCTTGTTCTACGTCCATCCTTATCCACCATTATTCTAAAAAGAGGCTAAGCAGCTAGGTTAAGCGGTTTGAATGCCGGATACAAGGCGCATTCGGCTTGCAAATTGCTAGTGTATAATATAATTTTAGGCTAAATTCGGCTAGCAGGGGGTTAATAGCGCCCCCGCATGCCTGCTGGGGGTGCCTCGTATCAGGCGAGGCTGAGATATACCCTTTGAACCTGATCCGGTTAATACTGGCGTAGGGAAAGCAGTATCACAATGAAATTTTCGCCTGTGACGTTTGTTACGGTATGCGAACACCCTTTCCCGTTTTTTCCCTGCGCTGGCCTCCGATTTCATTAGTTTTCGCTGGATATTTTGTAGAGGAATAGATGATGAGTGCCATACCAAAAGATTTTTTAAGCCAAACCGCGCGCGTTAGCGAAGAGGCCGTGCGGCCTTTCCCGAACTCGGAAAAGGTCTATATCACCGGCAGCCGCCCCGATATCCGCGTGCCGATGCGCAAGGTTTCCCTGTCGGACACACCCGCCAGCTTTGGCGCGGAACAGAACGCACCTGTGTATGTGTACGATACCTCGGGGCCTTATACCGATCCCAAAATAAACGTTGATTTGCGCGCCGGGCTGCCTGCGTTGCGCGCCGGATGGATTGAAGAACGTGGCGATACCGAGGCGCTGCCTGGCCTTACCTCCACCTATGGCCAGCGCCGTGCGCAGGATCCCAAGCTTTCCCATCTGCGCTTCGAACACATCCGCACGCCGCGCCGCGCCAAAGCGGGCGCAAACGTCAGCCAGATGCACTACGCCCGACGCGGTATTATCACGCCCGAGATGGAATATATCGCCATCCGCGAAAACCAGAAGCTGGAATTGGCGCGCGCGCAGGGGTTAGTGCAACACCCTGGCGAATCGTTCGGCGCGGCCATTCCGCCGGTTATCACCCCCGAGTTCGTGCGCGACGAAGTGGCGCGCGGTCGCGCCATCATCCCCGCGAATATCAACCACACCGAGTTGGAGCCGATGATTATCGGGCGCAACTTTCTGGTGAAAATCAACGCCAATATCGGCAATTCCGCAGTGAGTTCCTCCATCGAGGAAGAAGTCGAGAAAATGGTGTGGTCCACCCGCTGGGGCGGCG
>CAMTYI010000073.1:0-17490 GCA_947085925.1 uncultured Gammaproteobacteria bacterium | reverse complement strand
TGTGTCCAGCTCTACTGGCAGTGATATCAAAGGCACCGTCAATGGCACGCCCTTCACTGGCCCAGGGGTCGTACACCTGGCGCGTGAAAATACGAATAAGATATTTGTGACAGAGACGGAAGGCTGCGCCAAACAGACCGTCGCCGAAAAGAGTGTTGATCCGAAATTCTTTATTAACATTCTCAGCGGTGGTGTATTCGGTTCTACCACTGACTACGCAACTGATAAAATGTGGAAATATTCGGAAAACGTCGTTATCTCCTGCAAGAAGTAATGCCGGTATTTTTTCGAGTAAAAAAAGGCGGCATGATTGCCGCTTTTTTTTATCTGTTTCAGATTCAGATTGCTTTAGCAACTGACGCGGTCACGAATGAAGTAGAAACCCCGCCATTAAAAGAACAGCTCAAGACTAAAGCGCTAACTGCAAAATTGCACCAGACATCCCTCTGGTCAGCCCTGCTTCATACGGAAAACGGCCACGCTAATATTGTCGATCCCAACTTCCTGTTAAGCCTCCCCGATTTTTCTCCCAAAAAAGAGCTGCAAAAAACGATAGACTTTCTGTACCACGGAGAGCGACATAATGTTTGCCGTTTTCCCTCGCGTTATCTTTGGCTAAAACAAGCCCTTGGCGCGCCAGAATTACCCTTGAATGAATGCCCTGACATTGTCGAATTTCAAAGAAAGGCTCCTGTAGATCAGATATCTATCGCGTTCGCCAGCGAGAATTTGGCGCAACCCGCCAGCATGATGGGCCATGTTTTTTTGAAATTCAGCGGGAAAAATGAGCTGGGGCAAGAAACGACACATGCAATCTCGTTTTACACCGACGCACAAACGCTCAACCTGCCGAAACTTTTTTTCGACAGCATGGTGATTGGTAAAACGGGCTATTTCAGCCTCTCGCCTTATGTTGAAAAGCAACAACTCTATGTGGATCAAGAGCAACGCAGCATTTGGGAATACCCGCTTTTACTGGACGAACAACAAAAGCAACTTATCAGTCTTCACCTTATCGAACTCAAACAGAGCCGTCTGACGTACTTTTTCCAGAAATATAACTGTGCCACCGTAATTAACTTTATTGTAGCGCTGTCCGGCAAACAGATGCCGGACAAAAAATGGTGGGTAACGCCGAGAGATGTGGTCAAAAATGCAAGTCGCATAGGTCTGATCAGTGGCGCCAAAATCATAACGCCCAGCCGGTGGATGGTGCGTGCGTTGGCCGCTCAGATTCCTCATGCTGAGCAAACGACTATTCGAGATCATGTGCTAGAGGGTAATATCGCGAACAAAATCGATTTGGCTGGCGGGGAGTCCGGATTGATACGCTTGGAAATGGCGCAGGCATATAATCAGTATGCCTACCTTTCCGGAACGTTGGACCATGATCGGTGGCTCAGTAATGACCGCGCCCTCTCTGAAAAAAAATCTCTACTATTTCCGGAAAAATTCCTCCGCACGGATGATCGCCACAACCCGATCAATGCTCCCGGCGAACGCCAAATTACGGTTTTCGCACAGCACATGGATGGTAAAGACGCCTTGGGGTTAACCATAGGGCCTGTTTCCCGCACTCTGAACGACGATAACCGCGGCTATGCCAGCGAATCCAGCTTGCAATTGTTTACAACTACGCTCAGATTACCTCTGGATAAAACTACACCAAAGCTGGAGCGATTCACACTTTATAGCGTGCAATCCCTGTTGCCCTATGATCGTCTAACCGGTGGCATTTCCGGACGTTTCGGAATCGCGCTGGAGCCTCAGCGAGATAGCCAACTTAATATCCGCCAGGCATTTGCCATCAGTGGCGCGCTCGGGCTGACTATACGTATTGCGAATGATGTCGATTTTTACACGCTGGCGGGTGGTGGCGCCGGATATACGGGTAATAATGCTTATCTTTACTCCACACTGGAAGGCGGCGCGCTACTGCGTGAGATGTGGGATATGAAAACGATTGCCTCAGTTACCCGAACAGACAATCAGATAAACAGCGGGACACATTACTACACAATCATGCTGAGCCAGTCCAAGTTCATCAACAAAGAATACTCACTCAATCTGAACTGGCAGCGGGATTATAACCAGCAGCGAGAACGCGATATTTTTTCTGTTGGTTTGAAAAAGACATTCTGATCCGATACCGCTGTGACCGGAGAATTTGGGGTTATTTCAGAGGCTTACTGCCCGGATTTTTTTAGATTGTCCTGGATACTGCCGATGTTGCGTATCCAGGGGGTGATGCCGGTTAGTTTCGTGATGTCCTGTGTCGCTTGTTCGGCTTGGGTGCGGGTAGCGTAGATGCCGGTGAGCAAGACGTGCCGTGTCTCGCCGAGGCGGTTTGTACGGAAGTAGGCGGTTTCCGTCGTGAGCGGATGGCTTGCGGTAAACGCCTGCAATGGCGCTTCGGTTTTCATCGACATAAGTTGGAATGTGTAGTGGCTGGGATTCTGCGCGAGCAGCCAGGGTTCGCGTTTGAGCGTAGTGACCGGTTCGCTGGTGGCCTTTTTTGCGGGTGCTGCAACAGTGTTGGTGTCTGGTGGCGTGGAGGACGCGATGGTGGCAGGCATGGGTTCAGGCGCAGGCGGCACGTTGCTAACGCTGAGTCCGGCCTCCTTTGCCTGCACATCCACATTCGCAAGTTGCGCGAGTGCCGCCTCTCTTTGTTGCGTGGAGCGCGCAGGGTGTAATGGCGGAATCTCCAGCGGCATGGCATTGCCTTGCGCGAGGGTTGCCGTCGATGTGGGCGGGGAGGGGTTCTTACCCTGAAGGGCACGAGTGTCGGGCGAGATGTTAATCTGGTTTTGCAACAGCAATCCGGCGGACGCCAGAATAATCGTGATGCCTGTTAGCCACAGCACTTTCTTTCCCTTTTTTGATGGCTGGCCCGAGGATTTCTGATCGCCGGACGAAGCAGGAAGGTAGAAGGCGTGCGCCATGCGTTGCCGCAAGGGCGCGAGTGCGGGGGTGGCGAACATGGGTTCGATCTGCGGCTGACAAAACAGGATGATGGTCAGTAATCCCTGATTGTCATCGTCCGCCTCAAGCATGCGCGCCAGTAACAGGAGTGCGGATTCACGCAGTTGATCGGCGTTGTCTATCGCCAGTATCGGCCGATGCGCGTCCAGCCTCATCTCGCGCAGACGCTCGCTCAACAGTCGCAGTCGTGTCTCGTGGTTTTGTGTCTTGCTAACGCGCAGGCCGAATTCTGAGCTGAGTGTGGCGAGGATACCATCTTCGTCCAGCATGGGCGTGGCGTCGATGCGGCATACGCGCCATGATGCGGAGGCCGAGGTCAGGAGTTGTTCCAGCAGGGCGGTTTTGCCGCTCTCTTTGCCGCCGATTACCAGCAGCAATGCGCTGTACGGGGCGAGATAGCGCAACATGTGCAGGTGTTGTTCGTGCAATGGCGGGGCGTCGAAGATACTGTCTTCCGTGGAGCCTGGCGAGGGTTCGCGCCGCAACGATGAGGGGGATGATGGCACGATTTAAGCGAATTCCAGCTTGATGTTGGCCGCCGCCAGGTAGGCGGCTTCCCCGGCCAGTTCGGTCTCGGTGAGGGGGTGTTGGGCCAGCCATGCGGCAGGGAATTGAACGCGCAAGGAGCGTCGCCCCACCGTCAGCCTGAAATCCGGTAATGCGGCGTCTGCGCGACTACGGTGCAGCAGTACCGCAAGACGCAACAGGACGCATAAATGCCACTCCTGATCTATTTGAGAGGCGGGCAACTGCATGAATATCTCCATGGGAAACTTGCGCCGGTGGCCACGAATCAACCCCGCCAGCCGTGCTTGTTCCTGACGTGAGAATCCCGGCAGGTCGGAGTTTTCCACCAGATAGGCGCCATGCTTGTGGTACTGGTTGTGGGCGACCGCCAGGCCAATTTCATGCAGGCGGGCGGCCCAGATCAACAAGTGGGCATGTTCCTCGTTGGCGATGCTCCAGTCCCGCGCTACCTGAGAGAGGCAGGCCAGAGCGCTAAGTTCCACACGGGCGGCTTGGGCAGTGTCCGCATGATAACGCGCCATCATCGCCTGAATGCTGGTTTCACGCACATCTTCATGCTGTATCCTGCCCATCAGGTCATATAGCACCCCTTCGCGCAGTGCGCCGTCGGCAACCTGCACGCACTTGATGTCCAGTGTCTCCATTGCCGCAAGCAGAATCGCCACGCCGCCAGGCAGCACCGCTATGCGCTCGCTGCTCAGGCCGTCCAGGCGCAGGCGTTGCACATGGCCCGCGTCGACCAGCGTGTCGCGGAGCTTGCGCAACGCTGGCCGCGTGATGCCTTTGTCGCTCCATCCCTTGTCACGCACGATTCTGTCTGCGGCACGGATGGTGCCCGACGCGCCGACGGCGCTCTGCCAGCCGAGTCGGCGGTATTGCGCCTGGATCGGCTGAAGCTCAAGCTGCGCGGCGATTTCCGCGCGGCGCATGTCGCGGGCGCGGATTACGCCATCGGGAAAATGGGCGCGGCTCATGTTCACGCAGCCCATGTGCAGGCTTTCCATCTGCAGCGGCTCGAAACCTTCGCCAATGATCAGCTCGGTGCTGCCGCCGCCGATATCCGTCACCAGGCGCCGCCCCTTTTGCAGCGGCAGGCTGTGCGCTACTCCCAGGTAGATAAGCCGCGCCTCCTCACGACCGGCGACGATTTCGATAGGGTGCCCGAGGGCGTTTTGCGCGCGTTCCAGAAAGTCACCGGCATTGCAGGCAGCGCGCAGGGTATTGGTGCCCACCGCGCGCACGCTGCCCGGCGGCATATCGCGCAAACGCTGGCCGAAGCGCGCCAGGCATTCCAGTGCGCGTTTCTGGGCGGGTTCTCCCAGACGGTTTTTCTGATCGAGTCCCGATGCCAGCACCACCATTTCACGTAAACGGTCGACGACATGGATCTGGCCGTTCATGATGCGCGCCACCACCAAGTGAAAACTGGTGGAACCGAGATCAATGGCGGCGACAATTTGCGGTGGGGCGTTGTTCGGCACGTCAGCGATGGCTTTTATTTCTTCTGGAGGTATAGACATGGGGTTTGATTTTATCATGCCTATTTATCGTTGCGCGTCTTTTCGAGGAGGCTCTGTCCCAGACGAGTGATGCGTCGGACTAACACCTGCGCGCCGTCGTCAAGATAATGGGCCGCAATCTCCGTGAATAATGTCTCCGCGCGCGCCTTCGCGAGCCGGGCGAGCGTTACCAGTCCGGCGTGTTCATTGCGCCGCTGTTCCGTTCGCAGATGGGCCGGGTCAGCCTTGGTCTCAAGCTCCATTTCCAACAAGCGTCGTGCCCGGCCGACGGCGGCAGCTTCCACCGCGAGCGCGATTTCCTGCGCGTGCAGGTGTACGTCGTGCAGGTCACCGAGCAGATCCTGAAGCTCCTTGAGCTGTTTGATGATCTGCTTGCCGTCCTTGATATCTTCCTGTATTGGTTCCAGCAGGTAGCGCAGGCGCTTTACCTGAATGCGGGTGTTGTGCAGGGTTTGCACATCGGCGGAAGAGGCATTGCCACCTTCACGGTGTGCTGCGCGCCATAGACCCCGTTCCAGCTCTTTACCGTGCTGTTTGATGTGTTTGCCGATGATTTCGGCAAATGGGGTTTCGTGTGCCTGGCCATCCAGATCATACGCAACGGTATAGCGTTGTAGCTGCTTGCGGAGTTTCGGCTCGAGGCGCAAAAAATCCTTGATCGCCCGTGCGCGTATTTCATCATAAGCCTTGGCCTTGCGCGCCTCCAACCTTTCCAGCAGCCACAACCAGCCGATCCTCTGGCGTGCCGACAGGTGGTGTTCTTGAGACCGCAGCCATTCGATTCGCACTTCGGCGTCACGTCCCTCATTAGTGGAACGCGCCAACCGCCGCAGTTGCTTCCGGCTTTTTTTCGGGACGGTGTCCGACAGCGCATCCTGGTAGGTCTTCATGCAGCTACGTAACCTGCGCAACGCCACACGGAAATCATGCAGTGCCTCCAGATCGTCCGGATTATCAAACCGCTCATACGCAGCAACAGCGGCATCCAGTTCCGTCAGGGCGATTATGCGCACTGCACGCGCGGCGCAAAGCGTCAGTAGTTCGCTGGGATCCACCGCTATTCTCCGAGCGCGCGGAGCTGGGACGGGGCAAGCGCCCAGATCAATATCGCCTTGCCCTGCGCAATGCCGTTCGGAAACTCGATCAAGCAAGCTGCTCCCTTTTTAAACTCGATAAAGGGCTGTTTTTTGCCCGTCAGCAGCCAACTCACCAGATGGCCTAAATCCGGTTCATGGCCCACCACGGCGATGGTGTCATGCCCTTTTTGGGCCTTGATCCAGGACAACACTGACTCCGGGGCGTGCCCAGGCGCGAGCTCCTGTACTTCAGTGGCCGTAAGCTTGCCGTAGGTATCGCCGATGATCCGCGCCGTTTCCGCAGCGCGTGTCAGCGGGCTGGTGGCCAGGAGGTCAATCTGGGGGATCACGCCATGAAGCCCACGTGCCGCCTTACGCATTTTCTTACGGCCGATCTCCGTCAATGGCCGGAGATTATCTGGTTCGCCGGTGGTGGCGAATATTTCCCGGTCTTCGGCGGGGGCGTGGCGGATGATGAGCAGTTTCATGGGAGAGTACCTCAATGCTGGGGAAGTCTGCATGATGCAAGCGTAGAGACTGGAGGACAATTCGTCCAGAGGTTTCGTGAGTATGAGGGAGGCAAGTGTTTCGTGCGGGCAGCGTACACGATATGTAGTCTGAGAAAATAGGGCGGGAGCGATAAAAGCGTGGCGGCAAAACAAAGAAAGCCCACCCGCAAGGGGTGGGCAATCATGCGCTACTTATGGGTCTTGTTATGAATAAAGCGAAATGCTTAGGCTGTCTTGCGGCGGCGCATGAAGCTTAATCCAGCCAGGCCTAAGCCCATTAGGGCCAAGGAGGCAGGCTCCGGCACCCCGTTTGTCTGCTGGGTGATCGGGATCATGCGCATGCCGACTTGTCCCGCGCTGGCAAAAGTCAACCCGGTGATGAAGGCCGTAACATCATTTGGATCCAGGCCCGCGCTGGTTTCAATGCCGCCGATTCGGAACCTGTTCACGCCCAATCCGCCGAAGGAGTGTGCAGCGCCTGCGTTTAGTATCGAATTGAATAACCAGTTGCTGCCGTCCCATAGAAACAGGTCAAACAGGCCGTCGCCAATGTTGGGTAGCAGCACAGTGGCGAAGTTTGGTCCGGCATCCACAATGTAGTCATAGCCGATAGCGACCACTGGGTCGATGAAGATTCGTTGATTCAACGCGATGTTGAAATCGAACTCCCACCCTTGCTGTGTCACCACCGGCATCAGGGGGTTGCTAGCGCTGGATCCATCGGGCGCCGTGCCGCTGCGGAAGGCGAATGTCCATAGTCCTGGTGTGTCCACCGCGACGTTACTGGTGTTGACCAGATCCAACACATTGGCCGTGCGCGAACCCGGTAGTGTGAAGTGGTTAGTCAGGTTGCCGGCATCGAAGCCCGCCTGGGCCGGGGTACCGCCCAGGCCGTTGCTGCCACCGCTGGCGCTTCCGGTGGTCCACTGCAGTTGGTTATAACGGAAGTCCACGTCGAAGTTGCCCGTGCCGGTGTCGGCCCGGTTGCGCAGCACCAACTGGAAATCATTCAACTTGTTGGTCTGTCCAGAATAATAGCCAACTTGATCCCATGTCACCACAGTCGTGCTGGCATTGGGGGAGGCAACCCAGACGTTATTACTGCCGTTAGAGGCTCCGCTGCGAGTGTCCACGTCTGCCCAATAGGGTGCGATCATAGGCCGGTTTGCGATTGGGAATGGGGTGGGCGTGTATCCGCCGAGCGCACTGTTGAAGGTGATATTGCCGTTGTTGTTGATGAAAAAATTCGAAAATGTGTTGCCGAAGAAGTTGATATTAAAGGGTAGGTTGAGCGAGCTGGAAGAGCCATCGTCATTGCGTGCCATAGCGAGGTCGCCGTAGCCGCGAGCGCCCCCGAACCCGTTTAAAAGAGGAACAGCTTGAACGCTTTGTGATATCCCCGCCAAAAGCAAGGCGGACCCGACAAGGGTTTGAACAATTTTTGAATTCATGGCAAAGGTTTTCCGAATTTATGATGAAAAATCACATGATCACGTCCCTTCCTACAAATCACTATCGTGCTGATCCGTGCTGATGTAGATTATTAAGCATAATTAGTGCCAATATTGAATTTAAAATTAAATTCCCTTTTATTACATTGTGTTAAATGTTCATGTGGCGACTGACAGCAGCTCGCTTGGAAGATTTCCGGGCGAGAGTGTAAAAAATTCCGACAAAATAAGCGCTAAAATTAAAGGGTAAACAATGGGTATGTGATTAATTTTTAATGAATTTTATTGTTTTTAAGTCGAAACTAAAGGGTGTAAAAAATTCCGACAAAAAAAGAACTGATGATGAATAATTTATTTATCATATTGATTATTAATAATTTTTAAGCTTTCTTCTTGTGTTCATCGTGTCGGATCCCGTTTCCTGCGCACTGGCTGCTCGCGCGTCCATCCTGCCCCACCTTTTTTTAACTGGGCGCACACGAACCCGCTAACAGCCTTTCACAAGCATCCACTATTCTGTCCAGCGCCTTTGACTGGTCGGTACAGGAAAGGCTTGCGGCATACTCGGTTGCGCGCGTACCGAGGCGGCTATCCCCGAGCAATTGCTTGACGAGCTTTGGAAGTACGCCAGGGTTACCATCAAGCGGAAAGAAGAGACCTGCACCCAATGCTTCTACTTGATGGCTGGTCATCGTTTGTTCCATTTGTGTCGGCAATAAGAGGACGGGTTTGCCGACTTCCAGGGCAATATCCGTTATTCCTCCCGCATGGCAGATCACTGCGCTACACTGCTCAACCACCTTATCCATACGCAACAGTGGCGTACTAAACGCAACGTTTGCCTTTTCGTAGCGCCTCAGAAGAGCTTCCGGCATGCCATGGGCGTAAATCAGGTAGCGCGCCTTGCTGTTTATGATGGCATCCAGTAGCGCTTCAAAATGTTTGTACTGCGGTTTCAGATAGACAAATATCATAGGGCTATCTCCCAACGGCCAGGCTGGATCAACGCCGGTGGTGACGCTGTTGATGGGGCCGATAAACTCCCCGTGGTCGCGCTTACCATAGCCATCAAGCGCGGGACGCCCGCAGATGTAGGACGCTTCAGCCTGGAACAGATCCGACACTTGGGTGATGGGCGGCGCACCCAGGTGTGTCAGTACTGCGTTGCTGTTTCTTGTGACCCGCGATTCCGTTTCTGCGAGACGTGCCTGATCGCCAGAGCTATTTATCCACCATCGGAAGCGGGGCAACGGCCGCATAAGCGGGGGAATGGCGAAGCTGTTGCCAATGAGCATTCTGGGGATGCCCAGGCCGCGGGCGGCCAGCAGAGCGCTGGGGGACTGATCAAAGATCAATAGCTGCGGCTGCAACAGCGCCCACACTGCGCGCCAGGCCTTCGCCATCGACAGCAGGCCGTCGGGATACAGGTATCCGAAGCGATAGAGCGTCTCGGTGAAATTAATGTCGGGGGGCAAACCTTGCACTGGAGTGAGCCAGACGGGCGCCTGCAAAAACTCCAGGCGATGCTCGCCAAGAATGGATTCAGCGCGGGTGATATCACGCAGCAACATTACCGGACGATGACCTTGCTCCCTCAGGCGCAACGCGATGGGTAAAAAACGATTAATATGGCCGAGATCCGCCCCCAGTTCCCAGTTCAACGCGATGGTGGCCATGTGCAGCTATACCTCCTCAATTCAAAAAAGAACGGGCGCCGTGGCGCCCGTTCTGAAAAAGCAGCAAGACTACTAAATTCGATGGCGTCGCCGCAGCCCCAGCCCCAGCGCAGCCAGCCCCACTCCCAACAAACCGAGCGTAGCAGGTTCCGGTACCGCATGTGCGGCGATTCCGATGCCGGGGATCGGCGCGGCAGTTAGCGCATTGGGGTCACCAAAGCGTGCGGAGGATGAGCCTGTGATAGTGGAAAAACACGGCTGGGGGTCAGGGACAGGAGGGTTGATAATAACAGTACCGTCATCACCATAGCCAACACCATCGCCAATGCCGCAGTCGATGATAGCAGTGGTAAAGCCATAGCTCCCGAATGCGTGACCGATCAAGTCATATCGCACGGAGGTGAAGTCTCCAGGGTTCAGAATCCCAAGATCAATCGTCAAACTGGTGCCACCCCAGTTATAGCTGGAGCCGGATTGCCCCGCCCCAGTGAGCGTGGTGCCACTGGTCGTCAGCGTACCGTCGCTCCCGATCCTGGCAGCACTGCTGAACAACGAGGTAGAGCTATCCCGCAGGATGTTTGCCGTGTATTCCGCATAGCCGGTGCCGCCCGCACCATTATCAGAAGCAGAGATGCCGCCAGCATAAATAAAGAAATTAAAGCTGTAGTTTTGCGCGACACCGCTGTTATTGATGATGTCCCATTGGCGCTGAAACTGCCCAGTACTATCGAATACACCGGAGCCGATACCACTAGCGAAGTAGGCTCCGCCGCTACTGCCAGAAGACCATGCCGAAGCATTGGATTGTGTATTACTATCATTCGAGAATGCAGAGGTGCCGGTGGTGCTGGAATTGGGGCCATCGGTAACGGGTGTATTGGTGCCGGCTTGCGCTGATGCTTGTGCCGTGAGGCCATCAATAACCGTCGCACTCGCAGGCAGGGCGCTTAATAGCCCCATGCTCGCTACGAAAATAGCGAGCGGTTTTTTTGGAAATAGATTTGGAGTCATGGCTTTCTCTCTAGTTAGGGTTTTAAATATGGAGGCATGATGGAAATCAATGGAGCAGGATTTCCTGATTCTGTTGAGCCGTTCTTACCAAGAACTCGTAATGCATTAAGCATGCCGAAAACGAAGATTAAAGTTAAATTCCATTTAATTACATTGCCTTAGATTATTATGCTGCTGTTGAAAGCGGCTCGCCGAGAAGATTTCAGGGCGAGACTGTAAAGAAATTCGACAAAATAAGCGCTGAAATCAGAGGGCATATAAGAAAAACATAATATATATTTTTAATATACCATTGATTTTTAATGAATTTTATTATTTCAGTGCAAAAAAACAAAGCGTGTAAAGAAACCCGACATTCGGTTATTTCAATGATTTAAAGGGATTTTAACGCCATTGTTGGCAATGATTCATTGTTGTCAGGGCATGCCGTGAAGCCTCCAGCGGGTGCGCGGTACACCTTGGAAACACTTTTGTAATATCCAGAACACCCCAACAAATTAACATTTGCATCTTTGTTGTTATTGTGCCACATTGCTAATAATTCATCTGGAGGATAATTTATGCGCCTGTCCATCGAAGTAACACCCGAGCAGCATCAACGTCTGAAAGCGGTTGCCGCCCTCTCTGGCAAAACTATCAGGGACTACGTTCTTGAGCGTGTACTGGATTCGGACATGACTGAAAACGAAGCCCTTAAGCAACTGGAGGATTTTCTGAAACCCCGTATCGAGGCGGCAGGGCGTGGGGAGTTCAGTAGCAAGGATTTTGACGGAATTATTGCCGAAGCCAAGGCGGAAAGAGCCGCACGGTGACATGCTACAGAATTACCGAGCAAGCGGCAGATGACCTCAAGAAGATATGGCACTATACAGCCAGTAATCACGGCGAAGCACAAGCAGACAGGTATGTTGACGCGCTTAAGGCTGGATGTGTGAAGATTTCGGAGAATCCAACCCTCTGGCGGGTCTTGAAGATGACGAGTAATGACATTAAGAGTCCATCACTGTGAGCACCACTACATCGTCTGTCTTACCAGTGACACAGAAGTTATTATCATCGCTTTTCTGCATGAGAAAATGGACTTCGTTGCCCGCCTCAAAGCAAGGCTACATCCCTAGTGCCGCATTCTGTTTGGAACTTATGCCAACGGCCAGTGCTGCACTGTAGGTCGGGCTAAAGCCCGACCTCAAGGGTTTGCACATAAGTACCATCAAGAACGAAGCACTACACTAGCTTTGCAAGGGTGTGTATACGACCCTATAAAATTATTGTCGTTTTTCCTGCCAGGACATGCTGTGACTCTTTCGAATTTTAACAACCTGTCCCCGCCGGATACTGCCGCGCAGGCCCATAGTGATCGGCTGCATGCCCTGATCCACGATGAGATCAAGGCTATTGGCGCAGGTATTACCTTTGCCCGTTATATGGCTTTGGCGCTGTATGCGCCCGGTTTAGGCTACTACAGTGCCGGATCGCGCAAGTTCGGTGAAGGGGGGGACTTCGTCACCGCGCCGGAGATTTCCCCGTTGTTTTCGCGCTGCGTGGCGCGACAGTGCTGCCAGGTGCTGGCTGGTTTGGGGGGTGGCGATATTCTGGAGGTCGGTGCGGGTTCGGGGGTGATGGCGGCGGATGTGCTGGCTGAGATGGAGGTGCTTGGCTGCCTGCCAGAACATTATTTTATCCTCGATGTGAGTGCGGATCTGCGGCAGCGCCAGCGGGAAACCCTTGAGCGGCGCGTGCCGTACCTTGTGGAGCGTGTCCGCTGGTTGGATCGTCTGCCCGAAAGTGGATTCACAGGCGTAGTATTGGCCAATGAGCTGCTCGACGCCATGCCGGTGCATCTGTTTCGTGTCGAGAATGAGGGGGCGCAAGAACTCTACGTGGCCTGGGAGGATGATCGTTTCACCTGGCGTAGCGGGCTGTTGAGTGATCCGCGTCTGGATGAGCGGATTGCAGTCATCGTGGATGAGCTGGGCGATTGGTCTCCCGGCTACACCTCGGAAATCAACCTCGCCGCCGAGGATTGGGTGCGCAGTATCGCCGCAATGCTGGAGCGGGGGCTGGTGCTGATCATCGACTACGGTTTTCCGCGCCGCGAGTATTATCACCTGGAGCGCGCTGGCGGCACGCTGATGTGTCACTACCGTCACCGTACCCACCCTGACCCGTTGATACATACAGGCTTGCAGGATATCACCGCACATGTCGATTTCACGGCGGTGGCCGAGGCCGCTGTGGAGGCGGGTCTTGCCGTGGCGGGGTACGCTACTCAGGCCCATTTTCTGCTGGGGAGCGGTTTGATGGAGATGGCCGCAGCATCCAATCCTGATGACACGCGCCAGCATCTTCAATTGACGCAGCAGGTAAAGAAGCTGACCCTGCCCAGCGAGATGGGCGAATTGTTCAAGGTGATTGCGCTGACGCGCGACATCGACATGCCGCTTGCCGGTTTTTCGTTCCAGGATCAGCGCGGGCGTTTGTAAGGTCAAAAAAAAGGGGCGGGTATGAACCCGCCCCTTCTACCTGAAATCCCCAAGGGTTTTCAGAATCTTGTCGCTATCAGAAGCTGCGCGGTGCGGGCCTTTTCTGCGGGCGCGCTGCAAAGGAGATTTTTGGGCGGTCGCCCAATGTCTTGTGACGGGGCGCGCCGTTATCATTGGAGCGTGTGTTCCCGTTTGCATTGCCGCTGCTGTTGCCGTTGCTGTTTCCGTACCCGGTGCTTTTTGCCCGCTGTTGTGCATAAGGCTGGCTAAAGCCTTCGCCTTGGCTGCGGGGTTGCCCGCCGCGAGGAGCGGAAGACGGTGAGCGAGGGGCCGAAGACGGTGAGCGAGGAGCGGCGGACGACGAACGGGGACGCGCTGCGCCAGCACCGGCGCCATTGCGTGCGAAGCCGCCCGGACGTCCACCACCACCACGGGGCTTGTCACCACCTGCACCGCCTCTAGGCTCCGAACGGGTCGGCTCCAGGCCTGGCAGAACGCTGCGCTCCAGGCGATGCCCGGTGAGCCGCTCGATTTGCGCCAGCTTGCCCCAATCCTGCGGGCCGATCAGCGAAACCGCCACGCCAAAGGCGCCGGCACGGCCGGTGCGGCCAATGCGATGCACGTAATCTTCAGCCACCATCGGCAGGTCAAAGTTGATGACGTGCGTGATGCCGGTGATGTCCAGTCCGCGTGCTGCCACGTCGGTGGCGACCAGGACTTTCACATCGCCGCGACGCATGCGCTGTACAGTGCGGTTGCGGGCGCCCTGCTTCATGTCGCCATGCAATGCTGCACAAGCGTGACCCTGGTCGTTCAGCTCGCCGGCCAGTTCATCAGCGCCGCGCTTGGTGGAGGTGAAAACGATGGCCTGGCTGAGATCCTGGGAGTTCAGCACATGGCTCAGCAACAGATGCTTATGTTTATAATCGTCCGCTTGATGAACACGCTGTTCGATTTGCGTGTGCTTTTCTTTCGATCCTGCGATCTGGATACGGACGGGATCCTTGAGCAGGGTCCGCGCCAGCTTTTCCACATTGCCTTCGAACGTTGCGGAAAACAGCAGGATCTGGCGTGAGGCAGGCGTGGCTGCGCTGATGCGTTCAACAGGCTCGATGAAGCCCATATCCAGCATGCGGTCCGCTTCGTCCAGCACCAGCATTTCCAGGCGGGAGAAGTCCACCCGTCCGCGCTCCATGTGATCGATCAGGCGGCCTGGTGTGGCGACCAGCAGATCAAGAGGAGCGCGCAACAGGCGTTCCTGGACAGGGTAGGGCGCGCCACCCACAATGGAGCCGGAACTCAGCTTCGTGAAGCGTGCATAACGCTTGATGGATTCCTGGATCTGCGCAGCCAGCTCGCGGGTTGGGGTAAGGATCAGCACGCGTGGTCCACGGCCTTGAACCTTGGAGGGTTCCTGTAATTTTTGCAGGGCGGGCAACACAAAGGATGCTGTTTTGCCGGTACCGGTTTGGGCCGAAGCCATCAGGTCACGGCCCGAAATGGCGACAGGAATAGCCTGGCGCTGGATTTCGGTAGGGGTGGTGTAGCCGCTCGCCTCAATGGCGCGCATAAGGTCGGAGCTTAAATTAAGTTCTTGAAAAGACAAAGTAATACCCTCTTCCGCCGCCACAGAACGGAAATTATTGATGAAAGAATGTATATGGCCAGATAAAAAAATACATCTGGCAGGGCGGGTACCGCTGTGGCTGGTGGCGACCGCCTGGTTGCTGAAACGTCGCCAACCAATATGATGCTGCACTAGACAGCGGAGAGGTCAGAGACGAGGAGTGTCCGTTTGCTACGGCACGGAGCGCACTATACACAAGAACTTTAGAAAAAGCTAATGAATTTTGGTGTTTCTTTCGTTATGGTGAGCGGCAACAGTAGGCAAGGCTTGGCTGGATACTTTACGCTTGGTCATTTATAGTTGACCGGAATGCTGTGGTAAAAAGCGTGCGGTTGGGGAGAGGGTGGGGTCGTATGTTGCATGCCAAGTACATGTGGTTTTTTCATGGTTTTCTTTTGACGGCATTGCTGGTGGTCATCGGCGGTGTTGCTGCTGCCCAGTCGCGCCGGGCGGTGAGCGTGATGCCCCATTCAGCGTCAGGGCAGTGCGCGCAATGTCATCAGGATCAGCAGCACCCTGTTTCCCGGGCGGTATTCACCAACGAGTGTATGTCGTGCCATAGCGAGGGGCTACCGGGAGGTCTGCAAAAAATGGCGCGTCGCACGTTCCAGTCCAAAACGGCCCCCGTCCTGGATACTCCCCCCGAACCGTCGCAGGCAGAGCAATCCTTTCCTAAGGCGGAAGGCCAGGGGCCGGGCATGAGTGTGCCCATGTACTATGAACAGACCCGGACAGGCGCGGCACCGAATGAGATGGTGCTGATCCCCGCAGGCGAGTTTATCCGGGGTTCGAACCAGCGTTTGTCAGACGAAGGCCCGCAGCACACCGCTTTTTTGGGTGATTTTCATATCGACAAATATGAAGTCGCCAATCTCCAGTACGAACAATTTATAGCCGCTACTCATCGCAAATCCCCCGATCATTTTGAAAACAGGACCTTCCCGTCTGGCAAGGCAGATCACCCGGTTATTTTTGTCACCTGGTACGATGCCAAGGCATATTGCGAATGGGCGGGCAAGCGCCTGCCCACCGATCAAGAATGGGAAAAGGCGGCGCGCGGCACGGACGGCAGAACTTATCCGTGGGGCAATGTTTTTGACGTTGACAAGGTAAACAGCCCGGTGCGGTGGTCAACATTAAAACTTGAGGGCGACACCACGCCAGCAGGTGCTTTTGCGGGCGGTGTCAGCCCTTATGGTGTCCATGATATGTCTGGTAATGTGTGGGAATGGACGGACTCCTGGTATCAGGCCTATCCGGGGAATACCAAGCCGACGGAAAATTACGGTGAAAAATACAAGACGCTGAAAGGCGGCTCGTGGTGGGATTGCTCGTTTTATAAATGCGGCATCTCCGCGCCCGTGTACAACCGTTCCTTCTTTTTGAGAAACACCAAAAACAAGAGTTTCGGATTCAGATGCGCCAAAGATGCAAAGCCAGCAGTGGCGCTACTTCAATGATGTGGGGGAGGGTTTAATGAAAGCAGGTGTGCAACTAAAAAAAGTCACGGTATTCGCAGCGCTGTTTTTACCCGGCGCGACGATGGCTACGGCGACGCATGACGCGGAGATGGTGAACGTGCCTGCGGGTGTGTTTGTGATGGGCAGCAACAAGGTGGATCGTTCCAAAAAGGCGGGCGAATTTGGCGCCACCAAACCCTGGTATCAGGATGAGCACCCCGAGCGTAAAGTTAATCTCAAGGCCTTTCTGATCGACAAATATGAGGTAACCAACGCACAGTACAAGGAATTCATGGCCAAAAATAACGCCCCGCCGCCGGACCACTGGATGGAGACGGGCTACATCATCAGTATGAAGAAGGAGAAACTTCTGGAGCTGGATGTGGATCAGTTGAGGAAAACAGCGACCAAGGTTTTTCACCTGGACATGGACACCCGTGCCATGAGCAAGGAAGACTTGCTGAAGGAAATCGAAAAGAAGTTTCAGGCTATCGACAAACTACCCGTGGTTTTTGTGTCCTGGCAGGGCGCCAGTGCTTATTGTAAATGGGTGGGCAAACGTCTGCCCAGCGAGGCGGAATGGGAAAAAGCCGCGCGCGGCGAGCATGGTCAGGAATTCCCGTGGGGCGAAGAGTGGAAGGCGGGTCTTTCCAATACGGGTGAAGAATCATGGGAATACGGCGCTGCGCCGGTAGGCTCCTACAAAACCGATAAATCTCCGTATGATATTTACGATATGGGTGGTAATGTCAGGGAATGGGTTGCGGACTGGTACAAGGCGTACCCCGGCGCCGTCTTCAAAGCCAAGGAATTTGGTGAGAAGTATAAAGTTGTAAGAGGGGCGGGGTCGGGTGGACAAGGTCATTACGCCCTGAGCCTGTTCCAGCGCACAGCGTATCGCGGCATTCTTGAACCTGACAACACCTACAGCGACGTTGGTGTTCGTTGCGCGAAGGATGCGCGGTGAAAAGGTTTTAAGCAAGTGGGAGGTGGTGCGAGCCCCCCTGAGATATTGAGGGACGGTGTTAGCAACAAATAGACCTGTCCGGTTATGTAGCACATCAACTGTCCGCTTTTGGTTTTAAGCAACCCCCCAGTTCGGGAGGCCGTTCACGCAGCGGATCGGGGCGTAAACGTGTTGGTTTTTCTCTCATTCATTAACGT